>CAXSIG010000097.1:9529-11575 GCA_964237255.1 uncultured Bryobacteraceae bacterium | reverse complement strand
CTGTCTACTTCGAACTGCTCCGGCGTTAACTGCTTTTTCCACTCTTCATCGGTCTTTTCTACCTTGTCCACGGTCATCGCTCCTTTGCGTTTTCCCTTGTCGTCAAAGAGCACGATTGTGACCTTACCCGGTCCGTTCGTTGCCGCTGAAAGGATCGCCGCGACCGCCGGCGTCAGAAAAAATGCTCTTCGCGTCATCATGACCATTTAGATGCTCCTGATTTCAAAATTCTTCACGCCTACATGCGCGGCCCGGAACTGTCCATCCGGCCCGCTAGGGGCTGCACCGCCGACCCGCCGCAAACCGCCACGCCGGTCTTAGTCAGCGCCGTGAGAAAGTTCTGGAACAACGAATAGAAAACCTGCTCGGTAATCGGCTGCTTGCCAGGCAAACGAAAACTCGCTGGAAGTTCCTTGGATATCCGCAGCCGGACGGAGTTTGCCTGGTTCTTCCCGGATCGGTCCCGCTTGTTGGCCACCGACATCGGCGTCTGCATCACACCGCCTGTCCGGCCGTCGACATAAAACTGACAGCGTGAGAACCATCCCAGGTTTGCCGGATCGGCCGCATCGAACAACAGGAGAGGCGCTTGCCTGCCTTTACGCGACTTTCGAAGCCGGCCTGCTTGGCAACGTTGTTGACCGTCTCTGCTTCAAGCTCCAAAAGGATCAACTTGTGAGCGCCAGCTTGCAGAACCTGCATGCCCAGTAGTTTACCTCGTGTTCGCCACAACATGGGCGATACTGAAAGACCGACCCCATAATGTCTGCTCTCCGTCCACTCCTCACAGAAGCTCAGATTCAAACTCGCATCACGGAAATGGGAGCGGAGATCGATCGCGATTACCCGGATGGAACTCTCTACCTGATCTGCATTTTAAAGGGTGCCTGCTTCTTCCTTGCCGACCTCGCGCGAGCCGTAAAACGCGACACGTTTATCGACTTCATGGGCATCTCGTCTTATGGAAAAGAAAAGACCAGCTCCGGTCAGGTCCGCGTAACGAAGGACCTCGATATCTCGGTGGAAGGCGCAGATCTGTTGATTGTCGAGGACATTATCGATTCAGGCGTTACGTTAAATTACTTGACGCAGCTTCTCCAGCAGCGCCACCCGCGCTCGGTCCGCGTTGCGACGCTGCTCGATAAACCGGAACGCCGGTTGCGCCCCGTGGATGTCGCTTACGTCGGCTTTCAAATTCCCGATGAGTTCGTGGTGGGCTATGGGCTGGACTACGCCGAGAAGTACCGCAACCTGCGCGATGTCTGCATCCTGGAGCCGTAAGGGCTAGTCGATCAACCCGACCTGCTTCTCCCAATCGCGAATGCGACGGGTTAACTCTTCGACGCGCGCCGGTTCCGATCCGGCGAGGTTCTTCGTTTCGCCGGGATCCGCTTCCAGGTTCGACAACCATGCGACGCCGGGTGAAGGGTCGCCGGGGAACTGACGCGGATTGAGAATCAGCTTCCAGTCTCCGGACCGAACCGCGCGCTCCTTTTCGAAGCTCCAGTACATATGCTCGTGCTCCTTGGCCTTGCCTTGCAAAACCGGCACGATGTTCTGGCCATCGACCCCGGTCGGGGAAGCGTTTGCTAGCGCGGCGAAAGTGGGCAGCAGATCCATGGACATCATCGGCCTGTTCCAGACTGTCCCCGCCTTCGTTACGCCTGGGATTCTCAACAATCCGGGAACGTGCATCCCGCCATCGAACAGCCCCTGTTTCCATCCGCGATACGGCGCGTTGCTGCCACCTGTGTAAGGTTTGCCGTCGCTCGATGCCCGAATCTCGCGGGTCGCGCCGTTATCGCTCTGAAACCAGACCACGGTGTTGTCATCCAAGCCTTGCCCTTTGAGTTGGTCCAGCAGCGCGCCAATTACGTCATCGACGGCGGCCACCATCGCCAGGTGCATGCGCCGGTCGCGCGGCATGGATTCGGGGAAGCGGCCCAGGTACTTGCGGGGAGCCATCATCGAGTAATGCGGTGCGCCGAACGCCAGATAGAGCAGGAAGGGCCGATCCGCGGTTTGCCTCGCCAGATGCTGTTGCGC
>CAXSIG010000097.1:6881-9519 GCA_964237255.1 uncultured Bryobacteraceae bacterium | reverse complement strand
TCCTGGCCCAGCAGCTCCGTCATGTACGCGGGCTCTTCAAACACTTCCGTACCGTTGCGCCAAAGATCGTGGAAGATCTTGCCAGGGTTGGAACCCATCTGATAGTAGCGATGCGAATACGCGTCCAGCCAACCCGAGTACCAACCAAAACATTCGTCGAAGCCCTGCGCCATGGGACGGCTATGCGGAGTGCTGCCTAGATGCCACTTCCCGAATTGGGCTGTTCGGTACCCGGCTTGTCGCAGAAGTCTCGGTAGGGTTTGTTCGCCGACGCGCAGGCCGGGAACATTCCAATCCGGCTCGGAGGGCAAAGCGCCCTTAATGCCGGTGCGGTCCGGATACTTGCCGGTAAGCAGAGCGGCTCGGGACGCCGAGCAAATCGGCGCGCCCGAATACCATTGGGTGAATCGCACGCCGGAAGACGCAAGCCGGTCCAAGTTAGGCGTGCGGACTTCCGGATGACCGTAGCAGCCGACGTCGCCGATCCCTTGATCGTCCGTGACAATGACCAGAAAGTTTGGCCGCCGTGCTGCCGCGGTTTGAGCCATGGCAGTTGCCGCTGCGAGCGGTACTGTCTTTACGAAATCGCGTCGCGAAGGGTTGAGCACGAACCCATATTAGTTCACCAACCCACGCGCTGTGCTTCGCCGGCTAGCAGCGCCTTAATCTTATGCTCCCGAAGCAGCGCCGTTTCTTCAGCCGAGAAACGGAATTTGGCTTGGGTCAAGTCCGCCCGTGAGTGGGTCTCATGCGCGACGCCTACTCTCGCGTGATGGGTTGTGGATGCGAACACATGATAAAGCTCATGCGCCACAATGCGTCCTAGTGCCTTGCCATAAATCGCATCGCGGTTCGACGGCGACGCGGTCGCTAACTCAAGTGCCAAATACTTTCTGATCTCATCGCACCGAACACTGCTGAACGGTAATACTTGACCGTCCGACACCGCGGTTGTGGCCAGAGCATTGGTTGGAAGCGATGGGCCGAGTTCGCTATCCATTGCCGGATTCCGGACCTGACAGGAACCTTGAAATCGGACAACTACCAGATCGGGGAAAGATTCCAAATCGTTTCTGCCCGTCAGATTGTGCCAATCGAGCGCAAGTCCGGAAGGCTGGAGAATATCGGCAATCTCCGTCTTCATCTGAGAAATGGATTGGATGGATGGTTCCGTCTCGAAATCTACGAAGACGGCAATGGAGGATGAGTTGGCCGCGCAAGCGATCTTGCCCAGCAGTATGGCGCCTAGCGCCAGCACAGTAGTTCTGTTCATGTTGCCCTCTCGTCACGGAGTGTGGCGTTAGCGCTCAACCAGGAGCGCTCTATTCAGAACTACTATATATCAGATAAGAAAAATTTATTTGCCGAGGCTGGCTAGGTAATAGCCGGGACGTGCACGTGCTTTGTACTCGGGACGGTCCATACGGATTTCCAATTCGTGAAAGCCGCCTTCTTTCCGGTTGTTCGGCGTGTAGCTGAGAATATACTGGCTGTGAATTTCGGAAGCAATCTTTTGGATCACATCCTGCAGGCCACGCTCACGATAAAACGCGTACTGCTCGCCGCCAGTCTGGTCGGTAAACAGCGTCGCCGGGTTATCGACGAAGACACCCTTCACATCTTTGTAAATCTCCTTGAGCATTGGCCCGAACTCCAACCGGTTTCCGAGCTTGTTGTAGTTGGCGACCGTGGTGGGTGTGTTCGGCTGTCCGCCAGGAAGATTATGGGCCGCCGGAGGGAGCGGGTCGGGACGAGGCGGCTGCGATTTACTTGTCGTAATCGCGGCCAAGTGCGAAATATTTAGCGAGTAAATGGTGACATTGCTTAACTGTGCGTCAATCAGCGCTTCGCGAAACTTGCCTTCGCTTGCCCGGTCGCGAGTCTCGCTGATCAGCATAATGATGCGCCTGCGGGTTGCAGGGCGAGCTCGTAGCAGATACACCGCTTTATCCACCGCGTCGATCATTCGGGCGCTGCTGGATCCAGCGTGAATCTTCTTAAATGCGTCTGTGATCTTATCGGGGTCGCTCGTAAACGACTGCATTTCCAAAATCTTATGGTCGAACGCAATGACAGCCGCTTCGCCTTGACCGCCGATTACTAGCGGTGCGATAAGATTTCCACTTTTTGCAATTTGGGGCAGGATGGCCTCCGTGCGCTCGCTCTTGTCTACTGCGATAACGACAGAGATTGGCTGAAACTCGGTATCGACCCGGATATCCTGTTCCTTACCGTTATCAAAAAGCCGAAATTGATTGTCTTTCAAGCCGTTTACAATCTGTCCGGACTTATCGAACACCGTCACCGGAACCTGAACTACTTCCACCGTGCTGCGGATAATCGGCGCGTCGGGCACGGTATCGGCGAGATTCTGCGGAGGCTGCGGAACAGGTTGTTGCGCCAATAATCCTACGGCTGCGATTGAGGCCGTCAGTGCTCGTCGAAGTATCATGCGTGTTCGGTTTTCCCTTGTAACAGATCCGCGATATGCGGAACCAATTCGACAATAGCATCGAGCGATTCCACCGCGCCTTTCGGAAATCCCGGCAAATTGACTACCAAAGTTGTTCCGCGTGTCCCTGCCAAACCCCGGGATAAGGGCGCCGTCCGGACTTTCGTACGGCCGTCAGCCCGCATA
>CAXSIG010000097.1:0-6807 GCA_964237255.1 uncultured Bryobacteraceae bacterium | reverse complement strand
CCCGGAATTTCACGATCGATCACATCGCGAGTTGCTTCCGGTGTGACGTCGCGAATGGCAATGCCGGTGCCGCCCGTCGTGAAGATCGCATGGTACGACCCGGCATCCGCCAGTTCCCGGAGCAGGGCCGCGATGCGAGGGCGTTCATCAGGAATCACTTTCGGGTCCTGCGTCTCATAGCCAAGCTCGCGAAGCCGGGCGACCACGCCTGGACCGGAGCGGTCTTCGCGGGTACCGTGAAAGGCCGAATCGCTGACCGTGACAACAGCGGCCCGCAGGCTCACCTGTGGTAATCTCCGCCCTTACCGCCGGTCTTTTCCAGCAAATAAAGATCCTGTATTTCGATTCCCTTATCCAGCGCTTTCGTCATGTCGTAAACGGTTAGTGCGGCTACTGCAGCGGCGGTTAATGCTTCCATCTCCACTCCCGTTTGCGCGGCAGTGGCAGAAGAGCTATGGATCCTAATGCCGTGTGCTTCCACCGTGACCTCAACATCGATATGCGACAGCGGCAGTGGGTGGCAAAGCGGAATTAACTCGCTGGTTTTCTTGGCCGCCATAATGCCGGCAATCCTCGCAATCTCCAGAGGATTGCCTTTGGGGTTCGCGGGAAGCGCATCCAGAACCTCGCGTTTCATTTTGACGAATGCATGCGCGCGCGCCGTCCGTCGTGTTTCCCCTTTGCCGGACACGTCCACCATGCGCGGTACACCGGCGGCGTCGAAGTGAGAGAGCGTCTGGTCCATCGATCTACTTCCAGAGTACCGGCAGAAACTCCCCGGCGTTCCAGTTTCCGCGATCTGCGTCGGCAATCAGGAATGCGTTGGCCCGCGCGACGGCAGCGATATCGCTCGATCCGTGCCATCGTACCGGGGTGAGTGCGCCATCTGCCAGGGTTGCCGGCAGAATGCGCGTGAGCCCCGGCTTGTGTTCAAAAGGGTCAGTTAAGCGGCCATAGGAGATAGGCATCCTGGGCTCGCGTTGACCGCCCAACAGCTCCAGCGCGCCGCGCGCGAAAAGCTCGAAGGTGACCAGCGTGGACACCGGATTACCGGGCAGCCCAAAGAACGGAACACCTCCGCATTCACCAAACACCACCGGCGCGCCCGGTTGTATCTTGACGCGATCGAAGGCAAACGTGGCGCCCAAGGAGGCAAGCGCGCCCTCGACAAAATCGAACCGGCCCGCCGATACGCCGCCGGACAAAATCAACAAATCGCATTTCAGGCCTTCGCGAATGTGCTCGCGCGTATCGTTTTGATCGTCGCGCGCCACGCCAAGCATGACGGGCTCTCCACCCGCTCTTACTACCTGCGCGGCTAGCGCATGCGCGTTTGAATTGCGGACCTGATGCGCGGCGGGTGCGGCGTCCACCGCTACCAGTTCATCGCCCGTGGCAAGAATCGCAACCGTAGGCTTGCGGTAAACCGCGATGCTGGTGTAACCACAGGACGCAAGCATGGAAACGTGACTCGGATCGAAGCGCGTGCCGGCGGGAACCAGCAGTTGCCCGGCGCGCGCTTCTTCGCCGCGTCTTGAAATGAACACGCCCGCCGACACGGCTGCATGCGTCACCGAATCACCCTCGCGATGGGCATGTTCCACCATCAACACGGCGTCGGCTCCGAGCGGGATGGGTGCTCCCGTCATAATCTCGACCGCTTCGTTCGCATTCATCGAAGCGAGGGGATCGCCGGCGCGTATCGTTGCCGTTACGAGAATGGGGCCGGGCAGATCTTGCGCGCGAACCGCATAGCCATCGCGGACGGATCGATCGAGCGCAGGGTAGTCGCGGTCCGCAACGATGTCAGCGGCCGCGACACGGCCTAATGCCTCCTGAAGCGATACAGACTCGACTCCGACCTGGCGATACGGATGGCGCAGGACTGCCGCGCGCGCATCGGAAAAGCTCAGGGTCATGCTGGAAAATCCCGTACCACCAAAGCCTTCCAATTTCCATCGGTGTGAAGCTCGGCGGCAATGAAAGGAACTTCGTCGTGCAGTTCGAGACCGCTTAGTATCGCTACGCCTCCGGGCTTCAATACGCGCGGGACTTCCCGACGCATACCAGAGATCGCTTCGGGACTGATGTTGGCGACCAGCAGGTCCGCAACGCCGCTTCCCACCGCATCCGCCGATCCGGTAAACGCAAGTACGCCATGATCACGAGCGATTTCCGAAGCGCCGTGGTCCACGTCGGACGCGTAGACGTGGGCTGCTCCCAATAACGTGGCTGCTTCGGACAGGATGCCCGTTCCGGTGCCGATATCGACGACAGTCATACCGGGCTGAACTAATTTTTCGAGAAGCTCCAAGCAGAGGCGAGTGGTCTCGTGCTTGCCTGTTCCGAACGCCAAGCCGTTGTTTACTTCAATGCGGAACCGTCCCGGCGGAGTGGGATCGTCGCGCCAGTGAGGGACCAGGAAGAAGCGCTCGCCGACATTGCGCGGCTCCAGACTGCGTTGAGCTTCGGAAACCCAGTCGGTATCGTCGGCGGGCTGTGGCGTTCCGCCGAACCGATGTGAGGCCGACTGCGCTCCCGCTTCGTCGTCAAAGAAAACGCGCACGGCGGAATCGTTCAGTTCATTGATGCCTGTGCATCCGGCGTCCCATAGTTCGGCGATCAACAGATCGCGGTCAGCTTGCGGGGAAGGAAGGTCGAGCGAGAACATAGTAAGGTCAATGAAACTGTCGGGAATCTACGCGGCTATCGCAACGCCGTTCGACCACTTGGGCAACATCTACAAAGCCAAGGTACAGCACAACGTGGAGAAATGGAATCAAACAGCGCTGGCTGGGTACGCGGTGGGAACGGAGTGGGGCGAGGGGCCGTTGCTCCGTTTCGAGGAGCGCGTGGACTTGTGGGCGATGGTTCGCGAATGGGCGGCGGAGGGCAGGGAATTGATTGCGGACGTGACGGCGGAGGGCGTTGTGGAAACCGTCGCGCTGGCCCACGAAGCGCAACGGTTAGGCTACGGAGCTGTAGTTTGCTCCATGCCGCTGCGCTATCCGGATGCGGCGCCGCTTTACGCGAAGTCTGTTGCGGACCGCTCTCCGTTGCCGGTCATTTTGCGATCGCAACGCATCGATCATCCGAACGTCGCAGCGTTGCTGGTGGACGGCATCGCGCGAAAGGGTGAGCTGACATCGCGAGCCGATTCGGTGTGGGAGTCGCTAAAAGCGGGAGCCTCCGGAGCGATCCTGGGCTCGGCGAATGCGGACCCATACGCCGCCATTCTAATTTGGGAGGCCTTCCGTACGCGGGAAGAGGACGCCGGTTTGGACTGGCAATCGCGCGTTCGCGACCGCGATGGGGTTGCGAAGCTGAAAGCCGCTATGGACGAGAACGGGTTCTATGGCGGTCCGCCGCGATTGCCTCTGAGTAAAACCTAATCGGCTGGTAAAAGCGACAGACTTGCGGCCGAAGCCTTGCAGGTGGATTGTGAGTAACGCTACGCTCTCTGAATGAATTGGGTTAGAAATCTGTGTTCTGCGTTTGCGTGTGCCGCGTTTTTAAGCGGCAGTTTGCATGGGGCGATGATCAGTTTGGATACGGCAGGCGCCGATCCGGATTTAACGAGTCCGGTATTCTCTTTCATGGCGGATTCAACCGGCACATACATCGCTACGTTCCGCAACGTCAGCAATCCGCCGACGAACTTTATCAAGCTCACATTGTTCGCGACATTCTCCGCGACGTTTTACGCTTCCAATGACGGACCGGTCAAGAAGGGATCGTCATGCGACGGCGGTACGGCCTTTAGATCATGCAGCATCACTTTCAATCCGGACAATCAGCCGGCGAACACATTGGAGTTCGATTTCATGGGTGTCGACGCGACGCACCCCGGGCTGCCCTATCTTGGCTCGATCGATCTGGCCGCTCGTTCCTTCGAACCGAACCAAATGATTTCGGCAGCTGCGGTTACCGTTTCAGCCACTACCGTTCCGGAGCCAAGCGTCCTCAGCTTTGTATCGGGTGGACTGGGGCTACTTGGTCTTGGTGTATTCCGCAATCAGCGATTGAAACGCGGGAGTGGCGCGCATCGTACGTAACGCGTAATCGTTCGCCGCGGCCTGCACGGGATAGCCATTTTGCAGGCTGAGTCTGAGAGCGGTTAAGGACTGCTCGTCCTTGCCGGCCAGGTGAAGCACAACACCTTCGGAGTACATGATGGAGTTGTCCTTATCGTCGATCGCGCGAGCACGCTGGATGAATTTCTCGGCTTGGCCGGCGTCGCCTTTCTCCGCGTAGTAGAGCGCCAGATTACAGAGGGTGGAACCGTCTTTCGAGTTCAGCTTCCAGGCTGCGAAGGCTAGGTCGATCGCCTTCTGATAGGCATCGGACGCCTTGGCCGTTTCTCCCGCGGCGCTGTACGCGTCGCCCAAATTACCGAAGTTCAGATGGTTCTTCGGTGCGATGCGCGCAGCTTCTTCGAAGAGCCGTATCGCTTCGGCGGCGTTCCCTGTATACAGAGTCACTACCCCCAGGTTCTGGTAGTTCTGGGCGGACTTCTCAATCTCCAGCGCCTTCTTGAAATACGGAAGGCACTCCTGCCATTTCCCCAGCTTGTAGTACATGCCTCCGATGTTGTTGTAACCGCCTGCATAATCCGGCTGGAGTTGGATTACCTTCTTGAATGCTTCAACGGCGGCATCGTAGTTTCCGAATGTACTCTCCGCCAAACCCAATGCATTGAAGTTGGCGAACGAATAGGGATTGATCGTGGTGGCCCGCTTTGCATTCTTGAGAGCCAACTCCCGATTCTTCGCCGTACGATACGCGGCGCTCAACCTGCGATACGCTTCATCGGAACTGGGCGCAAGCTCTACCGCGCGGTTGAATTCCGAGATGGCCTCGGTGGTTTTTCCGGTAAGCAGGTATCCGCTACCCACCACGAGGTGAACATCCGGCAAGTCTTTGTCGAGCGAAATGGATTGCTGGGCCGCGCCCAATCCCTTTTCGCTCCACTGTGTGTCCTTCGTGATTCGGTACAGTCCAAAACAAGCTTCGGCGATGCCGGCGTACGCGCGCGCAAAATGGGGGTCGCGAGCAGTTGCTTGATCGAAGAGTGTAAGTGCCTGTTTATAATTTTCCGCCACCGCCTTGCCGTGAAGCAGATTGCGACCGCGCATATAGACGTCGTAAGCCGCGCTATCTTCTGTTGCGCGTGCCGTCCCTCTCGCCATTTCTTCGGTGGACAACTTAAGTTTCAGGTGGTCGACCAGCGCGTTGTAAATATCGTCTTCCGTGGCCAACAGGCTTTCCGGCGCGCACTGAAACTGTTGACTCCAAATAGTGGAATTCGTCTTCGCGCTCCATGCCGAAACATTGATGGCCAACCTTCCTGCCCCGTGCTGGACAGTTCCTTGCACCAGCAAATTGGCGCCAACATCCTTCGCTATCTGATTCAGATCCCCTTTGACCGCGGCGCGCTCCACCGTGTTTGCGGATGCCAGGCTCACCTGCTTCAACGGGAATAGCTTGGCATTTAACGCCTCAACGATTCCTTCGGCTTGATACTTCAATTCCACGTTGTCGCCAAGCGGTCGAAAGGGCAGGATAGCGACGTGGTAAGCCGGAGCCGCGGAGGCGGCGATCTCGTGTTGTGGGAAGAATCGGTCCCGGAGCGCGGGAACCAGGAGCGTTACACCGGCTGTAAGAACGATCGCGGCCGCGACGATTCCCCACGTCCGGCTCGGCTTTGGCAAACGCTTTCGGAAGGAACGCTTCGGAGCGATCCCTTCTTCCAGATCGTGCCGAATCTCCGCAGCGGATTGATACCTCTCCGCGGGATCCAGAAGAAGGCATTTCGAGATCACGCAGGCGAAGTAATCCGGAAGATCCCGCGCGAGAAGCTTCGGGTCCTTGGGCGCCGTGGTCATACGGGAGTGCATGACCTGCACGGAGGATTTGCCGGCAAATGGCAGGTCCCCCGTGACCATCTCATAGAGGATCAGGCCAAGCGAATACAAGTCGCTCCGATGATCCACCGGCTTGGACTCGATTTGCTCCGGCGACATGTACATGGGCGTACCGATGAAATCTCCGGTGCGCGTCATGCTGGCCGCTTCGGCTTCTACCGATTTCGCCAAGCCGAAATCCGTGATGTAGACGTGATCGACGGAATCGAGAAGAATGTTTCGAGGTTTGAGATCGCGATGGACCACTTCCTCCGAATGCGCCGCATCCAAAGCGCTGCAGAGTTGCAATGCGATGTTCAACGCCCGGGTAAGCGGGAGCGCTCCGGATTTGGCGATGAGGTCATGAAGGTCCATTCCCTCCACCAACGCCATGGAAATGAACTTTACGCCGTCCACGTCTCCCAGGTCGTGGATGCGCAAGATATTGCGATGGGAGATCTTACTGGCAAGCAGCAATTCCTGGCGGAAGCGTGCCATCGCCTGTGGGTTTGCGGTAAGCTCCGGCCTGACTAATTTCAGGGCGACCGTACGGCTTAACTCCCGGTCATGAGCTCGGTAAACCTTCCCCATGCCGCCCTGGCCCAGCAGGCCTTCAATCCGGTAACGCGGTCCGAAAGCCGAGCCGCTTTGCAGATCCACCGACGAAGCCGAACCCCCACCAGGCGGAATCATGTCCATGGTTGGAGCGTCTCGAAATGCGACCGTGGCAGACTCCGCCACCATCATGGTTTCGTCCGACAGAAAAGGTGTGGAAAGGGGACTGCTGCATGACCGGCAATCCTGAACGTCTTCTGGATTTTCGGTGTGGCAGACTGAGCAAGTCACGGTTGGGCCACCGTTGGCCGGGTAGTTATCTGCGCAAAAAAGGTCACTTCCGGCAGTG
>CAXSIG010000096.1:6087-11612 GCA_964237255.1 uncultured Bryobacteraceae bacterium | reverse complement strand
CGGATCGATCCCGCGAAACTTTAGTGCGCGTGATTGCGGTGGGCCCGGCCAGTTGTTAGTTTGACCATCGACCCTCGAACGTCCGGAACAGGCCTGCGGCACCTAGTTCAAGAAGGTCCCAGGCTTCGTCGAGGGCTTTTGGCGAGCCGGCTTGTAAGAATCGGTAATCCGCCGTTGGTACGAACTGAACGAATTTGGCAATAACTTGGTCGCGCTCCGGTCCCGAAGTGCGGCGGATCAGATGCCAGAGAGTCAGCGCATCTCTTTGTGTAGCGGAATCCAGTATTTCTTCTAACCGATGTTGCCCGGGCTTGCTATAGCGTTCCACCGCGTTGCGAAATTTCGTGGAGCTGTTTTCCCAATAGGGAAGGCCAGGCCCCTGTCGCGGCTGCGTGCGGCAAACCGCGCCGGAAGGGATAAACGATTCGCCTTTTGAATTTCGAAAAGCGACCCATCCGGTTTGCACGCTAACCGAGCTTGCCCCGTCGTCTGTAACACTCAGGGTGTAAGAGCAGCCAAGATCGATTGTAGCCGCGGAAGGCGTTTGCACTACGAAGCGGGAGGGCGGGGCCCAGATCGTTGCATGGAGGGTTCCACGTTGAAGTGAAAGCTGCCTTACTCCATCCGCCGAACGGAGAACTTCAATTTGCGAGTTCGGCTGCAGTACTACTTCGCCTATGTCCTCCGCTTCGATCTTTACGGCTTCTCCCCGTGCGACAACGGTCTGTCCGACCAGCGTGCGTTTACCGGTGATGCTCCACTCCGAAGCCGGATGCGGTTTCCGGACGATCAGAGTAACCCCGAAAACCAGGATCGCAATTGCTGCGATTGTTAGGGCCCTCCGAAACGAAGTACGAACTTTCGTCCGGCGAGGCGGCGTCCGGTAGTTCGATAACAGGTCCTCCAAACCCCGGATTTCGAGATCGGTTGGACCGGTTCGGTCCCAAAGGTAATCGTCAGACATCGTCGGCTTTCACTCCTAATCCCTTGCGAAGCAGTTTCATTCCTCGGCATAGATTCACCCGCACAGAATCCGGCGAGAGGCCCGTTTGCGCCGCTATTTCCGGGCCTGTCATTCCTTCGACCAACCGAAGAACCAGCGTTTCGCGATACGTGTCGGGTAAGCGTTGAATTGCATCCATCGCGGCTTCCGCGGCAACATCGGAATCGGGGCGACCCGGTGAAAGGCAACGCGCAACGTCCTCTCGCGCTTTCTCGAAGCGAGACTTCGACCGCCGATGAAAGTCGTTCGCGGTATTACGGGCGATCGCCGCCAGCCAACCGCCAAAGAAGCCGGCATCGCGCAAACCGGGGATCTTTTGGAAAGCGCTCAGAAAGACGGTTTGCACCAGATCTTCCACATCCGCGTGCGGAACCCGGGCGAGCAGAATTCCGTGTACCATCCGGCGATGCGTTTCGTAGAGCCTGCCAAAGGAGAGCCGGTCACCCTCCCTGGCTAACTGTACGAGTTCCGTATCCGCCGATTGCGCCGACAGCATTTGTTACCGCTGCACCTTACCGCTGCACACCTACTGCTGGACTAAGCTCCTGACATCCGCATCTGTAGGAGCTACGCTGTAGAAGCGTTTCGCGCCGGCTAACTGCAGGTCCTTCTCTCCCCTTCCAATTAGTACATGCGGCTGGTAGTTAGCGTATTCGGGATTGGTCACGGCAATATCGATCACCGTACGAGGGTCGACAGCTCCGATGATGGCGAACTCACCCGGTGTTTGTAACGCAACGATTCGTAGTGGAATTCGCTCGGCTATAGCGTTGTTCATGCGAATCATGTTCGCGGTGAGTACCGACTTAGCCGGTTCATGACAGGCGGTCACCCGTGCGACCAGAGCGGCGTGCAGTCGCATCGCTTCCGGATTCGAAGCCGCAGGGCTTACTTCGACAGTCAAAGCGCCGGCGTTCAAAGAGACGCCGAGAAGGAAAGGAGCCAACGACTTGGCAATGCGTTTCATGCACACAAAGACGCCGATATTGCCTCGAGTGTTAACGGGGCCACGAACTTACCTGCTCGCGCGCAGGTTTTTGAGAGCTCGGAGGCCTTCTTGCGCCACTTGGGGATCGGAATCGCGGCTCAGCTTCTCCAAGTGCGGCGCTGCTTGGGGATCGCCGCTTGACCCGGCAATTGGCGCGATACCGAGCTTGACATCTTTATCGCCGCGGTCGAGCAAGCCAAAAAGCTGCAGGCGGACTCCGGCGTCCTGCGCCAACTCAGTCAGATAACCGCGAACTACTCCGCGGTATCCCGCGCTCCCCAAATTTCCCGCCAGGACA
Organism: uncultured Bryobacteraceae bacterium; assembly: GCA_964237255.1. Taxonomy (GTDB): domain Bacteria; phylum Acidobacteriota; class Terriglobia; order Bryobacterales; family Bryobacteraceae; genus JALYXI01. The sequence goes on along the minus strand of CAXSIG010000096.1, from coordinate 9,323 downwards.
TTCAGCGGGCTATTGTCCGTAGTTTCCGTCCGCCCATCGAGAACCATTCCGAAAGCTAGAGCAAGTTGAGGGGCACGCTTTGCTTCCGCGTCATAGGCTCCCTGCAGAGTGGGCAAATCTTCCGCAGACTTCAGCCTGCCTAGCCCCTCCGCTGCCGCTGTGCGCATTCCCTCGTCCTTATCGGCCAACAATTGGGTATACAGGGTGCGATTCGCGGGATCGGGAAACATGGCCAGAGCGCCAAGCGCGGCACGGCGAACTTTCGGTTTCGACGTCGTATCCAGGACGTTACGCAAATCCGCGGCGGCAGCGCGATTTTGAAGAACCCCGGTGGTCTCAATTGCCGCTAGCTGCACGCGTTCGTTAAAATCTCGCAGAAGAAACTGAAGGCGTGGTCCGCCCTCGGCATCCCGAATTTTGCCGATCGCGACGATGCTCTCGTATAATACATCGGAATCCTTCGAACGTAACCCTTGATAGAGATCGGGGAGAGCCGCCCTGCCGCGCAGTATTCCTATGGCCCGGGCGGCATTGGCTCGCGACTCCATACCGTTCCCGCCACCCACCAATGCGCCGATTGCCTGGACCACCTCAGGGCGAACAAATATGTATGTTTCGATCACCTGATCGTTGCTTTCAACAAAACGCTGCTTAATGTTGGAACCGACGCGTTTGACGTTTGCCGTTAATCCCTGCGCTACGTAACCGGGCACATAGATGTTGACCAATCCGTCTACCGCACGAATCTGAATCTGGCCGTCGTTGTCGTGCGTGGCTTCAATCAACGCGTCGATAGTTTTGGGGCCACCGATGTCCACCAGCCCCTTCACCACTTCTGTGCGAAGTTTTAGATCGGGGCTTTTCAGATACTCCGTTAACTCCGGGATAGCGGGCGAACCGTCTTTCACCAGTACCCGGATTTCGCGAGTGGACTGTGCCGCCAGACACGCAGCCAGCCAAAAACCCGCGAGCGCGGCCCGAACTACCGTACGAACTCCACGGTCGCTCGGTGGGGGATGACACCAACCTCGTGGCCTAAGTCGAGTAATTTCTGCGCGGCTTCGCGGATAATGTCCCCGGCGTCCAGCGTGTAATGATTCACGTACATGCCCACGAATTTCTCGGCAAGCCGGGGATCCATATCGCGCGCGAATTGCAGCGCATAGCTGAGCGCCTCGTCGTGCTTGTCCAAAGCGTACTGGATACTGTCCTTCATCAGGCGGCAACACTCGTTTTGAATGTCTCCGGGCAGGGAACGAAGCAAAGCGTTGCAACCAAGCGGGAGCGGAAGTCCGTACTTTCCCTTCCACCACTTGCCAAGATCTAGAATGCGATGAAACCCACTCTTGTTGTAAGTCAGTTGCGCTTCGTGAATGATTAATCCGACATCGGCCCCGCCATCTTTTACCACGTCCAGAATCTGGTCGAACGGCGTAACAACCGGCTCGAAATCCGGCTGCATGATCTTAAGCGTGAGATACGCCGTGGTTAACTTTCCGGGAATGGCGATGCGCTTGCCGCGAATTTCATCGATATCCATGGGTCGCATGGCGACCAGCATGGGCCCGTATCCATCGCCGATGCTACTACCGGATGACATCAGAACGTATTTGTCCGCAACATAGGGATAGGCGTGATACGAAATTGCCGTCAAATCATAGACGCCGTCCATGGCCTTTTGGTTGAGTGTCTGAATATCGGAAAGAACGTGTTTGAAATTTATCTTGGAAGAGCGAATCTTTTTAGTAGCCAGACCGTAGAACATGAACGCATCATCGGAATCCGGGCTGTGTGCGCTCACCAGCTCGCGGGGGTGCGAATCGGACATAGATTTTGGGCGAAGCTCCAGTATCCCATGATGCTCAAATCATTCCCGCGTACGTAAATGTTGAACATCCTGGAGAAAGTACGGGGGTGGTGGAATCCGCAGCCGGCAGTAGCCCCGATTCCTCGACGAGTGAAAAATTATGGGTCTCAGGCGGGTTTTCAATATCGATACCGACTTGAAAAATCCGTCGTCGGTGAGTATTGGTTTCTGATCTGGGCTGCCGGGCAACAGCCGCATGAACTGCGAATTTGCGTGCCGCTGACGGACCTGGAGCCGAAATACAGATACGCGCTCGCCAAACTGCGGCTGTTCCGAATTCTAGACGATTGTGTTCCGGGTCAACTACCTTCCCGCGACGAAGTTCTGGACGCTTCCGCGCTTGAGTCGCTTTGAGCTATTCCACGGGCGGTAGAACATCAGCGATTCGCAGCTCCGCAGCGGGCGCCGCGAGCGAAGCGATTCGTTCCGTCTCGCTGTAGGCGACGACGGATTGATACTTTCCGCCCTGGGCATCTCGATGCACGATCATCCGCCGCCCAGAGACATCTAGAACCCAGTACTCCACGATTTCCGCCTTGGCATACAGACGGGCTTTTACTGAGAGATCGAACGCTAAAGTAGTATCTGAAATTTCGATCACCAGACGAAGATTGTCGGGTTGCGGATTCGTACGGACCAGTTCGAAAACATTTTGGTTCAGCAGGGCTAAATCCGGCTCGGGCCGATTGGAAAGATTGTCCATCTGTGCAACGTCGATCGGCGCTTCCGGACTGACAAAATCAAAGCCAAATGTCGCAATCAACCATTTGTAAATCCGCAAAAAGGAGTAGGAGTGCGGGCGGTTTTTCCCAATCTTACTAACTAGATCTCCGTCGACCAGCTCAAAACGTTCTTCGATCAGAGGTCCATTCGAAAGTTCCTCGAACTCCCGGCGAGTCCATCGCTTTCGTGGCGACTCGACAAAAGAAGGCTCAAGCATCAGAGCAGTCGGCATATTATAAGGATCGCCTCTTCGACAACCAGTATACGGGGAGACCGCACAGCACAATCAGCAATCCGGGCCATGTTGTCGACGCGCGGTAAACGAAAAGACTGAGCAACACCGCGCTCGCTCCAACAATATACAGCGCGGGCACCACCGGGTATCCGAACGCCTTGTACCGGCGCTCCGCCATGGGACGAGTCGAGCGCAATCGGAACACGCCGGCGATCGTCAAAATGTAAAAAATCAAAGCAGCCGAGATTACGTAGTCCAACAAGTTGCTATACAGATTCCCGTACTTTCCCGTCTGGGCGTCGTAAGTTCGTGGGAGGACCAATGCGGCGGACCACACACCCTGAATCATGAGCGACCAAGCCGGAACTTTCGCTTTGTTCAGCGTCGCGGCTCTTTTGAAGAACAGACCGT
>CAXSIG010000096.1:2313-6077 GCA_964237255.1 uncultured Bryobacteraceae bacterium | reverse complement strand
CTGAGATCGCGCCGACTGTTGTCGTCTTTCCGACACCGAATCCGCCGGCGACGAGGACCCTTCCGTCGGCCAGCAGCGTCGCGGCCTTCTTGAAGAACAGACCGTCCAAGCCCATCGCATAGTACACTCTCGGCCCAGCCAGCACCAAACTGTTGACGCAACCGAATGTGGATACCATGATGGCCGCCGCCATAATTGCGCTACCCCATGACGGGAACATGGCCGCCATCATCGCGGTTGCAACACGGTCCGATGGAGCATGCTGGATACTCTCGAAGGGGAGTACGGCCAGATACGCTACGTTCGCCAAAAGATAGAGAACGATTACAAGCGCGCTTCCAATACCGAGGGCGAGCGGCAGAGTGCGCCGAGGGTCGCGAACCTCTCCACCGGTAAATGTGATGTTGTGCCAGGAGTCAGCTGAGAACAGCGATCCCGATTGCGACACACAAATCGCCACCATCAGCCCGAATGCGGTAGCGGCACTCAGGCCCGCGCTGATGGAGTCGTAGCCGCGAGGGGTCCAGAAATCACCGAAGTTTGCGTGGACGGCAGTCGCATTCCATCCATAGGTCAAGCCCAGAACGATTAATGCAAATAACGCGAACAACTTCGCGCTGGTAAACACGTTCTGCACAATCTTGCCGTATTCCAAGCCACGGCTATTGGTCCAGGTCAGCACGACAATTACTACGATCCCGACCAGTTGCGCGGTCGATAACGAAAAGGCGTATGAATCGCCAATCTGGATTGGCGCGACGATGTAGTTACTTTCTGAAATGGTCGGCCACAGCAGTCCGAAAAAGCGCGCAAACGCTACCGAAACAGCAGCGATCGTCCCCGTCTGAATCACTGTAAACAGAGTCCAGCCGTAGAGAAATCCCCACAACGGCGAAAACGCCTCCCGCAGGAAAATGTACATGCCGCCCGCACCCGGCATCATGGACGCCAACTCGCCGTAAGAGAGGGCCGCGGCTATCGTAAGCAATCCAGCGAAAGCCCATGCGACCAGAAGCCATCCGGGGCTACCTACATTGCGGGACATCTCCGCAGGCACAATGAAAATACCCGACCCGATCATAGCGCCGACCACGATCATCACGGAATCGAACAGCCCCAGGCTCCGCACGAAACTAGAATTCTGGGTCTGAACTTGGGTAGACGACTCTTCGGCGGACATGTCGTACCAGATTACATTCAAAGGAGTGCGCAATTTCTGGCGTCCGCATCGTCATCCGCCGATTCGTCGCGTGCTGCTCATCGAAAGCGGCTCGCGAGAACTGTTTGAGATTCTGATTCCGCAGCTCCCCGGCATTTTCGGAGAACCGGTGCAGGTGGATCTGGTGACTTGCTACGGCGGTGCGCCAAAGACCTTCGCCCAAGGACGAATTTATCGAACAGGCGACTACGGCACCGCCGAACTGCGCTCCGGACTGTATCGTGAACTACGTAGCAACGGCTATCAAGTCGCTGGAATCATATGCTCCGGCGAGCCTGTGATGAACAAATGGAAATGGGCCCTGGTTTATCGAATCCCGGCGAAAGTCTTCCTTCTGAATGAGAACGGCGATTACGTTTGGATGGACCGCGAACACATTCCAACTCTCTGGGACTTTGCGCGCTTCCGAAGCGGGTTAGCGGGCGCTGGAGCGGTCCGGACCATCGGACGTCTGCTGTTATTTCCTTTCTCCCTTCTCTATCTGCTTACCTATGCCGGAACCGCGCATTTAGGACGCTGGGCCCGTGGCCGATTACGATGAACACTATGAAACAAATCCAAGTGAAGCAGCCCGGTGGTCCGGAACAGATGGAGTTAGTAGATGTTCCTACGCCGCAACCTGGGCCTGGCCAGGCGCTGGTGCGTATCGAAGCGTCCGGCGTAAACTTTATCGACATCTACTTTCGCATCGGTCTTTACAAGGCAGAACCGCCAGTCACCTTGGGAAATGAAGGCGCCGGGGTGGTGGAGTCGGTGGGGGAAGGAGTGACGAATGTCGCGCCGGGCGATCGGGTCGGTTATGCAATGAATCGCGGATCCTATGCCGATTATGCGGTGGTACCCGCTTGGCAACTCGTCAAGCTTCCCGGCCATGTCTCCACAAAGGTGGCCGCCGCAGTCATGCTGCAGGGCATGACCGCACATTACTTATCACATACCATCTTCCCTTTGAAGCCTGGCGACACATGCCTGGTTCACGCAGCGGCGGGTGGGGCAGGACGATTGCTGGTCCAAATGGCCAAGGCCCGCGGGGCGCGAGTAATCGGCACGGTGTCAACAGAAGCGAAGGCGGAGCTTACTCGCGCAGCCGGTTGTGACGAGGTCATCTTCTACACACACCAGGATTTCGTCGCCGAAACGAAGCGGCTTACCGGCGGGCGCGGCGTGGATGTGATCTACGATTCCGTGGGCCAGTCGACATTCCCAAAGGGTCTCGATGCACTTCGTCCGCGCGGCTTCATGGTGTTGTTCGGCCAATCAAGCGGCGCGGCTCCTGCTATCGATCCCCTGCTGCTCAATCAGAAGGGCTCCCTGTTTCTAACGCGTCCAACACTCGCTCACTACGTGGCGGACCAGAAGGAACTCGATTGGCGCGCGGGCGAAGTGCTCGGCATGATTGATGCCGGGAAGCTGGAGGTTCGGATCGAGCATGAATTCCCTCTAGCCAAAGCAGCCGAAGCCCATCGGGCTCTGGAGGGCCGCGGTACCGCCGGTAAGCTGCTCCTGATCCCTTGAGCCTTCAGGCGAGGCTCACCATTTGGGCCACGGTCGTGATGACCGTAATTGTCGCGACCATCTCCGCGCTCGACCTGACGGACGAAATCAATCGGCAGTTCCAAATCAGTCTCCACCGTACGGAAACGCTATGGCGCCTGGCAGCAAGCGCCACAAACCGCTCTTTGCAGCGCAAGAGCGGCGTGCGGGACGATCCTGGATTAACCGCGGAGTTCCGCGAACTCATGATCGAAGCGGCGCCGGTAGTTGCGATCGCGGTTTGCGACCGCGGTGGAATCGTTCTCAACGACGCCGATCCAGCCAGAATCGGCCAGCCGTTTCCGGAGTTAAAAGCCTTTCGAAATCTAGCTCTTGGCGCAAATTGGTGGCAGAAGACGCAGCTTCTCTATGGCGATTCTTCGACGCTATTCACTTACTCCTCCGATCTGCAATCGATTAACGCGCCCAACCTTCGGCTGAGATTAGTTGTGGATCCGCTTGTGATTCGCGAAGAACTCTCGCCGTCCATGAAAACCCACCTGGTAATCTCTTTCGCTTCAATTGCCGGATCGGTCCTGATTACTCTGATCCTTTCCGCGATCGCGTTTCGTCCCTTGGGCCGGCTAGGCTCAATGCTCGATCTGATTGCAAAGGGCGAGGTCCAGTTGCAACAAGCGCCCGCCGACCGGAAGAAGGCGGACGATTTTAAAATCGTGGAATCAAAGGTGAGTTTGTTGGGCGAGCGGATGCGCGGCGTTCAATCCGAGTCCTCCGACTTGCGCTCCACAATGGAACGATTCCTCGAAGAATTAGAAGACGCGATGTTTGTTTTTGGACGCGACCGCCGCCTGATTGCCGCTGCCGGTGCGGTGGACAACTTTATCAGCCGCCCTCGCGCAGAGCTGATTGGGCAACCGTTGACGGAGGTCTTTCCGGCCGGCACCGCCTTAGGCCTGCTTGTCGCGCAAGCCATTCAAACCTCGCGCCCTATACGCAACCGCCAAGTGCCGGTGAGTCACGCGGACAATTCGGAAAAGATGAGCATTGCGCT
>CAXSIG010000096.1:242-2303 GCA_964237255.1 uncultured Bryobacteraceae bacterium | reverse complement strand
TGCGAGCTCTTCCGGAATCGTGATTCGGCTGCGCGATCCCGAAGCGACACGGCACATTGGCCGGCAAATTCAAACGGCGGACCGTCTGAGCGCGATCAGTCGTTTGACCGGGGGAGTCGCGCACGAAGTCAAGAACCCGCTGAATGCGATGTTGATGCACGTGGAACTTGCGAAGATGAAACTAAATCGCGGCGACTACGACCTGCTCCCGCAGATGGAAGTGATCTCGAGCGAAATCCTTCGCTTAGATCGCGTGGTGAAAACATTTCTGGATTTCACCCGGCCCGTCACGTTGACGCTTACGCAGGCTCCCCTATCTCTGATCGTTACGGAGATCGCGGATTTGGCTCGCCCGCAGGCTGAGGCCGCAGGCATCGAATTAGTAGTCGAGCAAACGGAAGAGAACGCGACAGTCAAAATAGATTCCGATCTTCTGAAGCAAGCGCTGCTGAATATTGTTGTAAACGCGATTGAAGCCATGACGGAAGGCGGACGGCTACGCATCGTAGCGGGAGTCCGCGCTAATCACGCGGAAATTCGTATCAGCGACAACGGCCCAGGCATTCCCGAGGAAGTGCGCGATAAGATCTATAACCTGTACTTCACAACCAAGTTACAAGGAAGCGGGATCGGGCTTGCGATGACCTTCCGGATTGTCCAACTCCACGATGGCACAATCGATTTCTCAAGTGAACCCGGCAAAGGGACAACGTTTGTTGTGGAACTTCCGCTTGGGGCGGAGGCGGTTTGATGAGCCAATTTGCTCAAGTTTTAAAGGAAGCCAATGCCGGTGCTTTCCTGATAACGAATCTGATGAATATCCGGTACCTGACCGGGTTTACGGGCAGCAATGCTCTGCTTGTCGTGTTGCCTGATCGGACTCTATTTTGGACGGATCCGCGATACGCGCTTCAGGCAGCGGAACTGAAGCCGAGAGTTGCAAAGAAGCCGCTGATAGTAGCTGCAAAAGAATATCTGAACCGGCGGCGAATCGGGCGGGTTGCTTTCGAACGGCATCATCTGCGTTTTGACGAGTTTGAAGTGTTGTCGAAAGGCATCGCACTGCAGCCCGTAACGGGAGCGGTGGAGCGACTGCGGGCCGTGAAGACTTCTGAGGAGCTTGCGAAGATTCGCGTTGCGGTGAACACAAACTCGGCGACATTCGAGCGCGTGCTGAAGTCGGTTAAGCCAGGGATTGCGGAGCGCGATCTGGCCGCTGAGATCGACTATCAAATGCGGCGCTTGGGCGCAGAATCCTCCGCCTTCGACACGATTGTCGCGGCAGGACTGAATAGCGCGCTCCCTCATGCGCAACCGGGCGAGCAGAAGCTGGAAAACCGGCAACTGGTGCTGGTGGACATGGGAGCAAAGCAGGACGGCTATACCAGTGATATGTCTCGGATGTTCCACTTGGGCACGCCCGCTAAAGACACGCTGGAACGGCATCGGGCGGTTCTTGAGGCACAATTAGCCGCGATCGATGCGGTCAGGCCGGGTGTCAAAGCCGCTCAGATCGATGCGGCCGCGCGCGCGGTGCTGGAAAAGTTCGGTTTAGCGAACAAATTTGTTCACTCTACCGGTCATGGGCTAGGTTTGGAGATTCATGAAGATCCCCGGATCGGGAAACGCGCAAAGACTAAGATGCAAGCCGGTATGGTGATCACGATTGAGCCAGGGATCTACATCGAAGGATGGGGCGGGATTCGGATCGAAGACACCGTGGTGGTGACAGATACGGGATGCGAGATCCTGACGCCGACGCCGAAAGAACTGCGAATAATTTAGTTGGCGCGTTATCGGATCAGCCTGGGAGGATTACCGCAATGGGTAGAATTCGGTCGTTCGTGAAAGACTTGCTGGCCTACTCCATCACTGATGCGCGGCTTGCATGCTCGACATCATCTCTGTTATTTTGTCCATGTTTTTCTCGACAAATGCGACGTTCTCCGCCGAAACAGAAGGCGGCATCTCTTTCAGATAACCCTGTTGTTTCATGCCGACGGCCATCGCGGACGTCACCAGAGTCATAGTCATCACCGAATACTCACGCACGGTTAATCC
>CAXSIG010000096.1:0-217 GCA_964237255.1 uncultured Bryobacteraceae bacterium | reverse complement strand
TGATTGCGGCAACAACTGGCGGATACTTGTTCATTGCCTGAACCATGCCGTCGATTGTTTTAGTATCCGAACCATCTTCCATCTTCTTTTGCAGTTCGTTCCTTTCTTTCGAGAGGGCCATCAGGGACTTGGTCGCGGCACCGAACTTGTTGAGCCGGTCCGTATCCAGACGAAACGATTTTACTTCCGCCTGGTCAGCATCGTCTCCCCCCGGACG
>CAXSIG010000095.1:2168-11659 GCA_964237255.1 uncultured Bryobacteraceae bacterium | reverse complement strand
TGCCGCTGCCATCGTCCTGAGCGCCTTGCCCGATATCCCATGAATCGATATGCCCACCCATCACCACTATTTCGTTCGGCCGCTCGGTGCCGCGCAACTCGCCAATCACATCGAAAGAGTCCGCCTCCGGGAGCATCTCCGCTTCCATCTTTAGCGTTAGCCGAATGGGTACGCCACGCTTTTGCAACCGGCCCATGCTTTCCGCGTCTTCCACAGAAACGGCGGCGGCGGGAATCTTCACAACTTGCTCGTCATAAGCGAGCGCGCCTGTGTGCGGGCTTCGTAGACTAAACGGAGTAATGGAGCGGACCAATACGGCTTTCGCTCCCAACGCCGCCGCGCGAGAGGGACCTGAACTCCGATACATGACCGTCTGCCCGTAGCTCACGTAAGGAGCGTTGTACAGGACGATCTTACCTGTCACTTTTTCCCGGCCCAGTGCGGCGAGTTCGTCAAAAGTAGAAACAACGACAACATCGGCCGTGATTCCCTCGGTTCCCGTGTCGACACTGTCCCCAATGTCAAGAATCGAAAGCCTGCGGGACACCGGCGCCACCATCATTGCCGATTCCTGGCCGCGCACCCAATGGGGAACTTTCACGGGAATCTTTTGGACGTTGGTGAAACCGGCCTTATTCATCTCCGCCGCAGCCCAATCAATCGCCTTTTCAAGCGACTTCGATCCGCTCACGCGATTGCCGATTTGGTCGCAAAGGTACTCCAACCGGTCCAAACCGGTGTTGTCGTCCATGGCGAGGGAGATCAGCTTCTGGACCGAAGAACGATACTTGTCAGGAATTGTTTGGGCCAAACCGCTGACCGCCACAGCTGTGGCAAGCGACAACCTGAGCAGATTTTTCATTCTCATAAGACTAGCAACATCTGTTACACACTAGAAGGAAAGAAATGCGTCCGCTTCTCCTTCTCATCTTGAGCACATCGATTATTTCAGGCCAGACTTTTTCCGATCAGATCGATCGGTATTTCGACGACGTCTATTTTAAGTTCCGTCCCAGCGATGGAACACAGGCCGGGTTCCACCAGTACGATGCGCAATTAGAGGATTATTCGAAAGCCGGGGTGACCGATCATCTAGCGGCGCTTCGCAAAGCGGAGAAGACCTTCGGCGCAATCACACCTAAAAACCCGACTGAAGAAGCGGATCGCGCCCTCATCCTCAACGATATCCGGGCATCGCTTTTGCGATTGGAAGTAGTGCGCGATTGGGAGACGAACCCGGATGTTTATTCCAGCGGCATATCGAGCAGCATTTTTACTTTGATTAGCAGGAACTTCGCGTCTCAGGAAGATCGCATGCGTAGCGTGATCGCGCGGGAGCGGCACGTTCCGGCGGTATTCGAGGCGGCACGCGAAAACCTGTCCAATCCTCCTAAAATATTTATCGAGATTGCCATTGAGCAATTGCCGGGGATTATAAGTTTCTTTCAAAGCGACGTGCCTCTGGCTCTAAACAAAGTCACGGATCAAACTTTATTGACCGCTTTCAAGACATCGAACGACCTAGTCATCGATTCTCTGAAACAGTATGAATCGTTTCTGAAGAAGGACTTACTTCAGAAATCAAAAGGCGATTTTCGGTTGGGGGCGGATACGTTTTCGAAGAAGTTGCTTTATGAAGAGATGGTCGATATTCCGCTGGATCGGCTGCTTGAAATCGGCATGGCAGACCTCCGCGGCAATCAGAAGCAGTTCAAAGACGTTGCTGCCAAGTTGAACCCGAAGAAGACACCCGAGCAGATCCTCGACGAACTAACAAAAGATCATCCAGCTCCGGACAAGTTATTGCAAACGTTCCGCGACACGCTGGGCGGGCTTGCGGATTTCATTCAATCGAAGCACATCATCACTATCCCGTCCCCGGTGCGTCCGATTTTGGAAGAGACACCGCCGTTTCTTCGCGCTCTCACGGTCGCATCTATGGATACACCTGGCGCGTATGAGAAAACGGCGAAGGAGGCGTACTTCAACGTAACGCTGCCGGAGAAGACCTGGAGCGCGAAGCAAACCGAAGAACATATGGAGGGTTTTAATCGCGGAACCATCATCAGCACAGCCGTACACGAAGCGTATCCGGGCCACTACGTCCAGTTCCTCTGGATGCAGAACGTTCCCTCGAAGGTAAGGAAGCTTCTTGGGGCTAATAGTAATGCGGAGGGTTGGGCACATTACACCGAGCAAATGATGCTCGACGAAGGCTACGGCGGGGGCGATTTGAAGTTGCGTTTGGGGCAGTTACAAGACGCGCTGCTTCGGAACGCGCGCTTCATCGTCGGGATCCGGATGCACACCGGAAAAATGACGATGGAACAGGGCATCGATTTTTTCGTGAAGGAGGGTTATACATCCCATGCGAACGGCGAGCGAGAAACCAAGCGCGGCACCTCCGATCCTACGTATCTTTATTACACGTTGGGCAAGCTGGAAATTCTAAAACTCCGGGAAGACTACAAAAAGATGAAGGGCTCCGCGTTTACGCTGGAGGAGTTTCACAATCGTTTTATGAAGGAAGGCTTTCCTCCGATCAAGATCGTACGCCGTTCCCTGCTCGGCAACGATTCCGCCGTGCTTTAGCGCTCCAGCAATTCTTCCAGCCGACGCACACGCTCCCGCAGGTCGGCAACTTCACTTTCGAGAGCGCCGAATCTGTCCGGAAGCACAGTGCGAACCGGCTCTTCTACATACGGTACGGAGTCGGGCTCGCCGCTAAGCAGATGCGAGTAGCGGCTTTCTTTCTGCCCCGGCCCGCGTTGAAGACGGACGGCCAACTCTTGTTCCGCCAAATGATCCAATACGGATTCCACTTGAGTCAGGTCTTCAAGGTGGTGCATGCGTTCCGAACGATCCCGCAACTCGCCCAGCGTTTGGGCGCCACGTAGCATCAGGGTGCAGAGAAGGGCCGATTCTCGCCTGCCCAAGTTCAACGTTTCCGTGAAGCGTTGCGCGTACTTCTGTGCGCGTCCCCCTGAGACGATAACGGCTGAATATCGCTTAGTGCGCAAGAGTTCCAACGCGTGAATGACGACGGTGTCGTCATAAGCGGTTACAGGGAAGCGGTTGTTCTTCTGATTACAGGCAGTAACCAGCGCGTTTAGCGTAAGCGGATAATACTCAGGCGTTGTGCTCTCTTTTTCAAGCAGCGTGCCGAGCACTCTTACTTCGATGGGGTCGAGCGGATTCGGAAGCAAACGGTTCTCCCGGCCCAACGTAGCACACGCTCAGTTGCCCCAGATAACGGCGTTCATGAATTAGATTACGAGACAGTAAGCCGCTCGGATGTAGGTTCTGGACGGAAGTTTGTCGGTATACTTTTGCTTGATCAAGCTCTCTGAGCCAGAACTGCTGACCTGCTGCAATGCGAAACGATGGGCGCGGACCATGGCCGAACACTCTTTTCCGAATGCGAAAGAGGTTCTCGCGACGGCCGATAGCGTCTGGTGGGGACTCTCGGAGGACGATTGGCGGGAGGCGATAGCGGGTCTTGCACCGATTGAGAATCGGCAGGATCTGGCTGAAGCTACGCCGGAAATTATGGCGCGAATCAGCGACGCAGCGATCAGTTACCGTGATCGCTACCGTCAACAGTTCGTCACCACGGTCCTTGGAAAAACCGGCCTGCAAATCCTGCAACTGATCCTGGACCGTACGGAACGCGATGACTCCAATCCGTTACGGGCGAATGCGGAGCAGGCGCTGCAGATAGCCCGCAATCGTTTGAAGAGGCTGTTGCCGCGGGCTTAGCGTATCGTAAAAGTATTCCCTCATGCGTCTCCACACGTTGTTGTTACTCTGTTCCTCCTGCATCCTCGCGCAGCCCGGCGCATCCTGGCAGTCGCGCGGATTAGCCGACGCCACTATCTCGCCCGATGGCCGTTTTGTAACCTATACGGAAACTCTGCGAGCTACGAATGGAGCGGAAACGGGCAATACAAAACTGTATGTATTGGACCGGGTTACGGCCGGCGCTAAGGCGAAACAGATCAGCGCTGGAAAGAGTGACAAACCGTGTTCCGAACGCTCGCTCGCCTGGTCTCCCGATAGCCGGCGAACCGCTTTCCTGTCTAACTGCGGCGATGGAAAACAAAGCCAGATTTACCTGGCGGCAGCGGCGGACGGATCTCTACGAAAGCTAACGACGTTGACGGGCTTTCTTCAAAATATCCGATGGTCGCCCGATGGAAGTACGATCGCTGTGTTGTTTACCGAAAACGCAATCCGGCGAGCCGGAGCGGTTGAGGCAACCGCTCCGGATGCGGGTGTGGTGGAGGAGAAGTTTTACGAACAGAGGCTGACCTTGGTGGATGCGGCATCCGGCAAGGCGCGGCAAATTTCGCCGGAGGACACATATGTCTATGAATACGATTGGTCGCCGGATGGAAAGCAGATCGCGTACACGGCGGCAAAAGGTTCGGGAGATAACAATTGGTGGGTCGCCGAGCTATTTCGCATTAACGCGCAATCGGGCGAGATAGCCCATGTATTGAAGCCGAAGACACAGATCGCGGTGCCGCGATGGGCCCCGGACAGCCAAACGATCGCGTTCATTGGCGGAATCATGAGCGATGAGGGTTCGACGGGTGGAGACGTTTACACGGTTCCGGCATCGGGAGGCGATCCGACCAACATAACGCCGAATCGCAAAACTTCGCCCGGGTGGCTCCGTTGGTTATCGAACGAAAAGCTGCTGATGACGGAGCGCGTGGATGGAGGCGCCGCTGTGACAACTTTGGACCTGAAGAGCGGCACGGCGGAGACGCTATGGAAGGCGGATGAATCGATCCGCGCGGGGTCAGAGGACTTGAGCTTATCGTTGGCGACGGATGGCAAGACTGCGGCGGTGGTTCGGAACAGCTGGTCGAGAGCTCCGGAACTTTGGGCTGGGGCTATCGGGGATTGGAAGCCGGTTACCCAATTGAATACAGCGGCCAAGCCCGCCTGGGGAGAAGCGAAGAAGCTGCATTGGCAGAGCGACGGTGAAGCGGTGCAAGGCTGGCTGTTGTATCCGAAAGACTACGATGCGGGGCGACGGTACGCGATGATTGTTTCCGTTCATGGGGGCCCGGCATCGATGAAGTCGCCTTCGTGGCCAGGAAACCAGGATTACAGTCATTTCTCCGAGCAGGGCTACTTCGTTCTGTTTCCAAATCCGCGGGGGAGCTACGGAACCGGGGAAGCGTTCACGAAAGCGAATGTGAAAGATTTCGGATACGGCGACTTGAAAGACATTCTGGCCGGGGTGGATGAAGTGGTGAAAACGCTTCCTGTGGATGAGAAGCGTATTGGCATCGGGGGCTGGAGTTATGGCGGCTACATGACTATGTGGGCGGTGACACAGACGAATCGCTTCGCCGCCGCGGTGGCTGGCGCCGGGATTGCAAATTGGCAGAGCTACTACGGTGAGAACTCAATTGACGAATGGATGATCCCCTATTTCGGCGCTTCCGTGTATGACGATCCGGCGGTCTATGCGAAAAGTTCACCGATTGCGTTTATTAAGAACGTGAAGACTCCGACGCTGGTGGTGGTTGGCGATCGCGATGGCGAATGCCCCGCCCCGCAGAGTTATGAGTTCTGGCATGCGCTGAAAGCGAATGGGGTAAAGACGAAGTTCATTGTGTATCCGGGCGAAGGGCATCATTTTCGAGACCCGAAGCACGTAGAGGATCTTTCCAATCAGACGGCGGCTTGGTTTCGAGAGAACTTGAAATAACACTGTGAATTCTACGGATAGGCATCGCGGCGATTGCGAACGTGAAAGATTAGGATCCCACCTGGGATCAGATGAAAACGAACGCGGTGATCGCCCGCCCGAAGTCTGAACTCGGAAGGAACGATACCACGTAGTTTCTTAACATCGCCAACGCCGGTTGCGGCAAACCGTTCTACAGTTTGCTTTATGCGGCGGCCTGAGCTTTTGTCGATTGCGGCGAGTTCAACCAGAGCCGTTTCTGTCCACTCAATCTCCACTACTCCAGTCCGAGCCGGCGCATCGCTTCCGTGTGAGGAATGCCCCTCCCATCGTTGCTTTGCAGCCAAGCGTGCGCTTCGGAGACGGCGGCTTCTTCGTTTTGGTCAATCTCCTCTTCCTCGGGAGGCGCACTCTGTGAAGCAGCTATTGCCGGATCGATCATTGTCTCGAGTAGGTGGACCAGACCGGAAAGCTGGGGCTCTGGTAAGAGGTCGATTAAATGATGCGCATGTTCGCGGGTTCCAGTCATGATTGGTGGTACGCCATGTCCAAAACCTCGACCACATGCAACACGCGCTGCCCGTGACCGTGCAGCCGTGCGCCCGCTTCCAGTTGAATCATGCAACAGGGGTTCGCGGTAACGATCCACTCCGCGTCCGTCCGGTTCACATTCACCATCTTTTCCTCCAAGACCTGCATAGCCATGTCGTTCTGCACGACGTTATAGATACCAGCGCTGCCGCAGCAAATATCCGCCGCATGCATTTCGCGTAGCTCCAACCCTGGTACCTGCGCCAGCAACTTGCGAGGCGCGGTTTTGATCTTTTGGCCATGGAGAAGGTGGCAGGAATCCTGGTAGGTCACCGTGGTCTGCAGTTTGTTCATAGCCGGGTTGAGTTCAATGCCGGCGAGGAATTCATTTACGTCCCTCATTTTTGCGACAAATTGCTCAGCCTTTTGGGCGTATGCGTCATCGTGTTCCAGCAGTTCATCGTACTCTTTCAATGTCGAACCGCAGCCTGCGGCATTGCTGATAATCGCATCGTAGTTTCCTGGCAGAACCGCATCGATATTCTTGCGCGCCAGCTCACGGGCTTCGTCGCGAACTCCCGAATGAACGTGCAGCGCGCCACAGCAACCTTGTCCCGCAGGAATGGTGACTTCGCAGCCATTCTTCTGTAGAACCCTTACCGTCGCTTCGTTTAGTCGAGCGAATGATACGTTCGCGATGCACCCCGCTAAGAAAGCCACCCGATACCGCTGCGTTCCCTCCGCCGGACAAACTTTGCCGATCTTGTTGAAGAAGAATGGGACCTGCGCGGGCGGAGAGAGTTGTTCCAACTTGCCAAGGGTCCCCATCAACTTGAAGATCCCCGAAAGGCGCAACAGCCTCTGCAATCCGCTGGCCTGATAAAGATAGAGTCCGGACCCGGCCATTGTCATCAGCGCCGGAGACCGCAGCAGACGATGAAATATAAAGTTCCGGAAGAGTTTAACGAACCAGGAACGCTTTATCGTCCCCTCGATTTCAGTACGCGCCGCTTCAATCAAGCGACCATACTCCACTCCCGAAGGGCAAGCCGTTTCGCAAGCGCGACACGCGAGACACAGGTCCATGTGCTCGCGGTAATCGTCCGTGATCGGCGCGCCCTGCGACACTTGCACCATCTGGTAAATGCGTCCACGGGGCGAGTCCATTTCGACACCCAACTGTCGATATGTGGGACACGCATTCAGGCACAGCCCGCAATGAACGCAGCGGTCGAGATCCGCTTGTTGGGGCTTATCAGAGGAGACGGTAGAGACGGCCATGATTGAGGAGATTCGCAGGGTCAAAGAGTTGCTTGACCTTTTTCATCATCGCAAAGTCGCTACCAGGAGACGGCCAGAGATCCATGCGCGCCTTCTCTGCTTCGGGAGCAAACTCCACAACGGACTTCCACGGCGCGGCGCGTTGCGCGGACATCCACTTCGACGCGGCGTCGGCCCGGTTAAAGTACGCGTAGCTTACACCCGTTGCAGCGCGAGAGACTACCGGGACTTCCAATGTCTGGAACAACTTCTCCAGTTGCTGCAACGGAGCCGAAATACGAACCACCGCGCCTTCCGGGAATCTCTCCGTGAATTTTTGGGACGCATTACGCACTCTTCGCCAGAAGTTTTGCTCTTCCGGACCATTCAGCAGCGTTTGGGTTCCCAGGCTGGCCAGTTCTTCCGCATATCGCTTGACCACCAGCTCATTCCCTCCGTATTGGATCGCTAGAATGTGGCCGCGCAGATCCAGTGGAACCGCCGCGAGTGGGTTCAACAAGTCCATTGCGGAGGGCTGCAATACACTCTGTAAAATTCGATTGCGGGCTGCCACAGCAGCCGCTAAGCTATCGAAAACTAAAACCGCGGTCTGTTCCACAACCGGCTTCGGCGCGAGTTTGAAGTTCACCACGGCCATGGCGGCGAGCGTTCCAAACGAACCGATCATCAGCTTGCTCATGTCCAGCCCGGCTACATTCTTCACCACCATGCCGCCTGATTGCACCAGCTTGCCTTCCAGCGTTGCGAACTTCATCCCGATCACCATGTCGCGTGCGGTTCCGTATAGCCGCCGTCTCGGTCCAGAAATGTTAGCGCCCAGGATGCCGCCGACTGTGGCGGTATCTTCCCATGCCGGATCCAGTGGAATCATCTGATTGTTCCGATCCAGAACGCGGCTAAGTTCCGCGAACGACGCACCCGCTTCCACGCTCAACGTGAGATCGCGCGGCTCATACTGCAGAATCCGGTTCATGTTTGTGGTGGAGATGGTAACGTCCACCGGCTCAATCGGTCCCGCCATCAGGCGTTTTGTGAAACGGCCTCCCAAGGTGATGGACTGCTTCCGTCCGGCCGCGGTGGCCAGTGCTTCCACAAGCTCGGCGGGAGATTAAGGCGTGAGCAACTGCTAAACCACCTCAACATCAATCGGGAGAGTGTGATTGATGACGTAGCTGCCGAAGTCCGGATTGTGCTGCGCGGCTTGCATGTTGCCTTTCGAATCGGTCGCCCGAGACATCAGCGTGTAGCGGCCCGGTCGCGGCGCTATCCAGTTGAAGTCCCAGGCACGCCAGCAGAAGCGGACGGCTTTATCGCGCATGGTGGCATTGGCCCAGGTTTTGCCGTTATCCGAGCTCACTTCGACTCGTCCAATGTCCGCGTCGCCTGTCCATGCGGAGCCGAAAATCTTATAGTCTGTGCCGGACTTCACTGTTTCGCGCATGGCGGGCCTGGAGATCAGACTTTTCACCTGCATGTGAAGCAGTGGCACGCGGCGAGGCGTTCCAGAGGAGCGATCCCAATATGCGTAGTCGGTGCTCTGCCAATAGGAAGTGAACGGCTCAGTCACCACAGCGATTCGCGTCAGCCACTTAGTGGATGCCATTCCGTAGTAGCCGGGAACCACGGCCCGAACTGGAAAGCCGTGGGAAGCGGGCAGGTCCTTCCCGTTCATCTGATAGGCGAGGATTACTTCCGGTCGACGAGCTTTCTCGACCGGTATGCTTCGAGCAAAATGAATGGGGCCGGGGGGATGCGGATCGTTCTTGCCTTCCCCCATGTCCGCCCCTTCCAGCACTACTTCCAGAGCGTTCGACGCTAGGCCGGCACGTTCCAGGATGGCCGACAGCGGCACGCCAGTCCACTCGGCATTGCTCACCGCTCCCAATTCCCACTGCGCGCCCGCCGCTTGCGGAACCAGGAACACACGGCTGTTGCCTGCGCACTCTAGCGTTACCGGACGCGTCACCGACGG
>CAXSIG010000095.1:0-2158 GCA_964237255.1 uncultured Bryobacteraceae bacterium | reverse complement strand
GGAAAGGTCAAAAGCTTTGCCGACAGCACCTTCTACGCGTAGTTTCCAAGCCGCCGTGTCGATCTTAGGAACCGCGTGATGACTTCGGATATAAAACTGTTCGTTCGGCGTCAGAAACGACTTCAACGAATCGAACGGAAATTCCAGGTTTTCCGGCTCCTTCTGCCGAATAATCAGCCCCGGCGAATCGGCGCGGGCTAAAACGGGTAGCGCGGCCGCGGCCAGGATGGCACGGCGAGTCGGATAGGCGATCACAACGAACCATTGGATCACAGCGCGCTATTAAAGTTCGATGAAGAATGCCTCCGTTCGCTTTATTCAAGCGTCCGACACGATGGAGGAAGTTCTCGATGAAACGCATGTCCGCTGTGTTCGCTTTGATCGCCGGTTCGCTCCTGGCACAGCCCTACTATCCCGACCGTCGCTACGCCGGTCCGCCCCGTGAGGAAGTGTTTCAACGTGCGCAGGTCGATTTGTCACGCGCCGCGCAACACTCGTACGATCGTCGCCGGATTGAGCATGCGCAACGAGAGATAGCGAACTTCCAAAGGAAGTTGAGCTATGGGCACTTCTCGAATCGAGATCTGGATAAGGCGATCGGTGCAACCAATGATGTCGCTCAGCATGCGGCTATCGCACCGCCGGACAGGAACACTCTATTCCGCGACGTCGAAGACATGCGGGCCTTCCGCGCTTACGCCCGGTAGGCTAAGCAGGGATATACTGAAATCAGGGATATTTATGGTTCAACTCACGGAAGTAGCGGTTTCGAAAGTGAAGGAGATCATCTCCAGCCAGGATCCGCAACCGGCCGGGCTGCGCATCTCGGTGGTTGGCGGCGGTTGCTCCGGTTTTAGTTATTCGATGGCGTTTGAGAACACGCCCAACATGCTGGACAAAACGTACAACTACGAAGGCTTGAAGGTGTTCGTCGATCAGGCAAGCCTGTTGTACCTGGATGGCGCGAGGGTAGATTACGTAGAAACGATGGAGGGATCGGGCTTCAAGTTCGAAAACCCCCAGGTTAAGTCCACGTGCGGCTGCGGCAGTTCGTTCAGCGTTTAATACTCTCTTTTCGCTGTTGGATATTCACCACACGGTCTGCGGCAAGATCCGTCTCAGTTTGCTGAGAGCCGTCCGGCCAAGTGATTTTAACCCGGCTACACTTCGTACTTGTACCTAGTCCGAAATGTAGCCGGAGATCGTTTTGCGATAGATACCCTCCGCCGCTTCGCACTTCTGCCGATTGCGTGTGTTCCCCCGCTGTGATTCGCACTTTAGCCCCGATCGCGCTCCGATTCGAAGCAGTGCCCTCCAGTTTTAATGTGATCCAGTGATTGGGAAACTTTGTTTCCTGATGAAGAAGCGAGGGACGTTCGTTTTGATTATTGACCACTACCTCAACTGAGCCGTCGTTGTCTATGTCTCCGAACGCCGCGCCGCGTGACGAGTGTGGCTCCTGAATGCCATTCCCCGACGATCCGGAAACATCCAGGAACTTGCCATGGTCGTTGCGGTATAAAATGGCGCGCTCGCGGTAATGAATGTCGGTTTGCAGGCGATCTACTTCGGGGAAAACATGGCCGTTAACTAAAAGAAGGTCCGGCCAACCATCGTTGTCGTAATCGATAAATCCACAGCCCCAGCCAACAAAGCGGCTGCTTTGTCCAAACCCTAACCCTACGCTGGCGTCTTCGAACTGACCTTTGCCCTGATTGCGGTAAAGGGTGGGTAATTCATCGGAAAAATTGGTTCGGAAAATGGAGGTGAGCCCAGTTCCACCGAAGTCGGAAGCGGCGACCCCCATGCCTGATAGCGCGTTGCCATTGTCGTCGAGCGAGGCCCCGCGGAGTATCCCTTCTTCTTCAAATTTGCCGTTCCCTTGGTTAATGTAGAGCAAAGAGGGCGTACGATCGCAGGCGACGTAGATGTCGGTAAGTCCGTCGCCGTTAAAGTCTCCGGTAAGGACTCCGAGCGAGTAGTTCGCATCGGGTTTCGCGATTCCGCTTACCTCCGAAACATCGGCAAACGAACCGCCTTCGTTGTGATACAGAATGTTGCGATCGAACGGCAAGCCACGCGGGCCGCAAGCAACGGCGACGCCGCGGTAGAAGCAGTATGGATTCTCGCCGGGTTTCGGCGTGTCGTCGAACCCGAA
>CAXSIG010000094.1:2245-11695 GCA_964237255.1 uncultured Bryobacteraceae bacterium | reverse complement strand
AGCCGGCGCGCATTAAGGTGGATACGGAGCGCGTGATCGCCGATATCGATCCAAAAATCTACGGCAACTTTGTGGAACATTTGGGCCGCTGCGTGGAGGGCGGCATCTTCGATGAAGGTTCGAAGCTAGCCGATGCGGATGGCTACCGCAAGGACGTGTTCCAGGGCTCGAAGGATCTTAACATCGGGCTGCTGCGATGGCCGGGCGGTAACTTTTCGTCAAATTACCACTGGAAGGATGGCATTGGACCACGCGACGGGCGTCCGCGACGCCTGGAGATGGCTTGGGGCACGGTGGAGAGCAACCGCTTCGGCACGCATGAGTTCTTGAAGTACGCGGAAGAACTGGGGACGGAGCCTTACGTGTGCGCAAATCTCGGCACGGGCTCCTGGGAAGAAGCGCAGCAGTGGGTGGAATACTGCAACAGTTCGGAAGATACCGCCATGACAAGGCTGCGCAAGCAGAACGGCCGGCAGCAGCCTTACAAGGTCACGTACTGGGGATTGGGCAATGAGATGGACGGTCCGTGGCAGATGGGCCATCGCAGCGCGGAAGACGACGGAAAGTTTGCGTTGGAAGCGGCCAAGCTGATGAAGTGGACCGACCCGAATATCAAGTTGATCGCGGCGGGTTCATCGAACTATGGTGCAGGTTCCAACTGGACCGAATGGAACCGGACTGTGCTGGATTACCTCAGACGCCACGCCGATTACCTGTCACTCCACCTCTATGTCAAAAACTTGGAAAGCAACTTTTCAGAGTTTATGGCGAGTTCATTGGAACTCGACGAACGCACCAAGACAGCCGAGGGAACGATTCGCAACGTGTTGTCGGGCGAACCGGGAAATCGGAAAATCTACATCGCTTGGGATGAGTGGAACGTCTGGTATCGAGCCCGTGGGGACAAAGAGCGCGGACGCAAGATTCTGGAAGAGCGCTACAACCTGGAAGATGCCCTGGTTATTGCAACCTTCCTCAATTCATTCGTCAACAATTCACACATTGTGAAAATCGCCAACATGGCTCAACTTGTAAACGTCATCGCGCCGATGTTCACCAGCCCGGACGGCATGTTCCTGCAGACCATCTATTACCCGCTGCAACTATTCGCGAACAACAGCAAGGGTAAAGCGTTGGATCTATACGTCGAATCTCCGACTTACACCAGCAAGCGCTTCGGCGATGTAAAGTATCTGGATACATCAGCGGCTTATGACGACGGTTCGCTGATCCTTAACGTGGTGAATCGCAGCCAGGATCGGCCGATCACCGCGGAGATCGATGCGGTGAACAAAGGCTTCTCAGGTCCGGTCGAAATCTCTGAAGTGAACGGACCGGACATCAAAGCCGAGAACGATTTCGGCGTAACGAAGGTCAAAACCGTGAAGCGTACCGCATCCGCTCAAGGCAAGAGTTTTACACAAACCTTCCCGCCGCACTCCTATACGATGTTGAAGGTAAAGCTGGCTTAAGTTACCCCCGGAAGTAGAGATAACCGGCGAGAATACAGACCAGTACCACCGCCGACCCCAGCACTTCCTTCGCGCCCCAACTCGCGCGCGTGCGACGCTTATCTTCCGCAGTCGTAGTTTCAAGCGTCAGACTCTTGATCTTCTCTGCGTTTTCCTCCGGCGTCATCCGGCTTACGACGATCATGACGATCGCCGACACCAGCGTAATCAGAACACTGAAGTACTGGAAGTAGATGCTATTTACGATCCAGAGAAACGATCCCTCCGGGTAGCCTTTTTCAAAACCCGAGAGGCCGAGAGTGACGGGTGTGTCCACGATCATCCGAAACAGCCCAAGCGCAAACCCCACCACCATCGCCCATAAAGCGCCCGCGGAAGTCATGCGTTTGAAGAACACCCCAAGGAAGAAGACCACGAAGATAGGCGGCGCCAGATATCCCTGCACCGATTGCAAGTATCCGTATAATCCGTTAGCGCCTTTGATTACCGGGATCCAAGCCAACGCCACGATGACCATAACGATGGTCGCGATTCGTCCCGTCCGCACCAATTGCGGCTGCGTGGCGTTCGGCTTCCACTTCGCGTAAAGATCGACGGTAAACAGTGTCGAGCAGGCATTGAACACTCCCGCCAGCGATCCCATCAGTGCCGATAACAGTCCCGCCACGACAATGCCTCGAATTCCCGAGGGCAACAGATACTGCACCATCATCGGAAAGGCCGCATTTGAGATCGCCGGCACCGGTTGCCCATCCGGTCCGATCAGCGCCGCCAACTCGGCAACCTTTCCACTCTTCGCCAGCGCAAAGCAGATCAGGCCGGGAATGATGAACAGATACACCGGAAACAACTTGAGGAACGCCGCGAAGATGCTGCCCTGCCGCGCGACGGTCTCATTCGGCGCACCCAACGCGCGTTGAACGATATATTGATCCGTGCACCAGTACCAAAGTCCGATGATGGGAGCGCAAAACAGCATTCCCAACCACGGAAAATTCCCGTTGAAGTACCAGGCCTCCTTCACGATGTGGCCCGCGGCATCGGTCTGCATCACCGGCGCCCATGTCCCTTCTACGCCCGCTGGAATCAAAGGCTTCCAAAGATTAAACATGTCGGAACCGGCCAATCGCCGCAGTTCACCCCATCCACCGAGTGCATGCAATCCGTAGAAGGTCAACAGGAACGAACCCACAATCAGCACAACCACTTGCACGGCGTCGTTATACGCTACGGCGCGCATGCCACCGAGCGTGGTGTACAAGCCTGTAAGCACAATAACCAGCACCGAACCGATCCAGAAGCTATCGATCGTTACGCCGCCGATTTGAAGCTGCATTTCGGGAAGCAAGCTCGCGAAGACCACACCCCCCGCAAAGATCCCGACGGCAATCTTGGAAATCACGAACGTAATGATGGAAACAATCGACAGGACATACCGAGAGCCTTCGCTGAATCGGCGCTCCAGGAACTCCGGCATCGTGAAAACCATCGAGTTCATGTAAAACGGTACGAACACCCACGCCAATACCAGCAGGCACCACGCATGTAATTCGTAATGCGCCATGGCGACGCCGCTCGTCGCGCCCGAACCCGCGAGCCCCACAATGTGCTCCGACCCGATATTCGAGGCAAAGATCGATGCGCCGATCACCCACCATCCAAGATTGCGACCAGCCAGGAAGTAATCGGTAGTCGATTCCTTCGACCTACGCACTACCCACCATGCGACACACAGGAGCAGCCCAAAATAGAGGGCAATCATCAGCCAATCGAGCGCGGTGAGGCGAGTGCTTCGGGCGTCTTGCGCCAGCAACAGGGCGAGGAGCATCAGCTTGTTATATCAGACCTTAGAACGATACTCGCGCGCTGAGTTGCAGCTTGCGGGGCTGATTCGACATGGCGGAGAAGATACCGAAGGTCGCCGTATCGATATTGGTCCCCGGCGCGGCAAAGTGAACGGCGTTGTTCAAATTAAACGCATCGGCTTGAAATGAAAGCCGGACTCTCTCCACCAAACGGAACTCGCGGCGAACACTCAGGTCAAAGTCCGCGTTGTGCGGAATACGCAGGCCAAGAGGGGCAGTCCGCGCGATATTGCCGGCTGTGTAGTTCGCGGGATCAGCAAATGCCGCCTTGTTCAGGTAAGGCGTACTTCCCACATTAGCGCCACCGCTTCTGATATCTCCGTTTTGCCACACGCTTCCCGTGAAGCTCGGGTTGTAATTCGGGAAGCACACTGCGTTGATGATTCCACCCCCGACACAGGTTCCGTTGACGGTAAGCGGAGAACCGCTGGTGAAAGTGAAAATGCCGGAAAGCTGCCAATTGCTGCCCGCGCCGCTCAGAATCTTGTTTCCGCTATTCCAGTTATGGCCCGCGCCGAAGGGAAGCTGAAACACAAACGTAGCGGCTGCGACATGCGGATGATCGATGCCGCCGGGAGCTTTTTCGAGATAGTTCTTGTCGGGATCGCGCACACCCGCAATGTCGTCCAGTTCCTTGCTGAATGCAGAGTTGATCATGAACGTAAATCCATGCGAGAAGCGCCGAACCAACGAGACTTGCAGCGCATTATAGGTTGAATTCGCCACGTTCAGCCATGGGATGGAAATACCGTTGTACTGCGGAAACGGTTTGAGCGCTTGGCCGATGGTACCGGTAAAATTCGGGAACGGGATGGCGATATTCGGGAACAGCGCTTGGGCCTGCGCCAGAGTGGTTGCGCTGAGCGTTTGGGTGAGCAGCGACCCCAGGGGCAGGTAGCGAGTCGGGATCTGGTTCGTAAACGGTCCCGCAACTCCGGCTCCGGGAAGAAAGTGGCCCGCACTCGCGCTATAGGCCACTGTGAGCACAACGTTCGAGGTAAACGAATGCTGAATGTTGAAGCCCCAATTTTCGTAGTAGGGCGGCTTGCCTCCGCGGTTCGGATCGCCGTATGTTACGGTTTGGGCCGTGGTGGGTCCGGAACCCACCGACGCTCCAGCCGCCGCGGTGATAAACCCGATTCCGTAGCTCGGATTAAAGAAAGGCGGGTTCAATGGATTTCCGGGATAGCCGGTATCCCAGTAATAAGCGGGTTGCCCTGTCACCGCGCTGCCTAGGCTTCCGTTGTTGTTGAACCCAAGTTGGCTCAAACCTTGGCGGCCGTTCGTGCGTCCCCCAACGCCGCCGGCGTGCACAAAGAATATTCCATAGCTGGCGCGCAGAACGGTTTTATCGCCAATGCGATATGCCGCTCCCAGACGCGGCCCCAGATTCAAATGATGCGTGTTGACAGGAGTGGAACAATGGCAGCTATCCGGACCGCTGCCCGCAAACTGAAGCGCGCCGGGAATGTTGCCCGCCAGCGGATTCGCAAGAGTCGGATTAAAGAACGATTGAACGTTATTGACCTCTGTAAAAGGCGTCCATACGTTCCAACGTAGTCCAAGGTTTAAGGTCAAACGCGAATTCACTTTGAAGTCGTCTTGAACGTATGTGGCGTACGTCTTATAGCGGCCCCCGGTTTCAGCGACGGAGTTCTGCGTCACCACGCTGCTGTCCACCGCGCCTAGCAGAAAACTGGCGTAACTCAGACCGGTGGTCGCGACAAGCGTACCGGTAGCGTTGAAGTTCGCCGTTTGGTTATTGCTAAAGCTGAATCCGGCCTGTGTGCCGGTTAGCGGGTTGTTGTAGTTATCCTGAAGCGCCTGGAACTGGAACCCGAACGTCAGGTTGTGTTGCCCTTTCGTCCACAGAACATTGTTCTGAATGTCGTAGGTATTTTGCGCCTCGTTAAAGGCGTGAGAGTTCGTTCCGTCCCAACCGATTGGTGCGTTGTTTCCCGCAAACGAGATGTCCGGAAAACCCGTGCTTGCAATGCCTGGCGGAAGGCCCGTAAGACCCGCTTTCGACGGATAGTTTCCACTCGCGGTATTGCTCGTCAGCGGGATAAAAAGACGACTAAACGACATACTGAACTGATTCACAACCATCGGGCTAATCAAGTGGGTGTCGTGGATCTGAGCTAAAGTCGAATGCTCAATCACGCTACGGCCCGCTGTGTAGGGCACGGGCAGCGTGGAAGTGGTAATCGGAACCAGGCTGCCTACAATTGGGTTGACATATTTGCCTTTACTGATCAACCCGAAAAGACGATTCTTTTCCGTGATGTTGTAGTCGACCTTGTCCGTGGTGCTGTCGTTATTTACCCGATTCGGTAGAGTGGCTAAGTAGTTGTTTTGGATGCCTCCGTTGGTCGGTGGCGGAAGATACGATTGGAACGACTGCGCTACCTTCGAAATTCGGCTTGCCGGAATTGTATTGTTCGGAAAGGGCGTCCGAAGATTCGTTCCGGTAGCGCTCGTCGGATCGTAAATCAATTGTGGAAAGGCGCTGAAGTCTCCGCTCCGTTCCGCGGTGGTCGGGATCGATTGATATCCGGGCGGCGTTGCGGAAACGAATCGATAGCCGTCGTAGTTTCCGAAAAAGAAGATTTTGTTTTTCTTAATTGGGCCTCCCAGGCTCCCTCCGAATTCATTCTGGTGCTCAATGGGGGTGGTGAGAGCAAAAAACCCGCGCGCATCGAAATCGGTGTTGCGGAAGTATTCGAAAACTCCCCCATGAAACTGATTCGTCCCCGACTTGAATACGTAGTTCGAAACACCCTGGCCTTCATACATCGCCTTGGCGCGGATGTCTCCACCTGAAATTGATCCACCGCCTCTACCGAAACGCCAAATGCCAGATTGCGCGTTTCCCCTTCCGTCCCCGCGCTGGTAAGCGGAAGACCTTCCACATAAACTTCGTTCTGATACGTTTGGCCGCCGTTAAACGAACCGGTCGACGGTCCCGCCGGCTGCGTACTGTAGTTGCTCACTCCTAGCGCAAGACCGACGAACGCGGACGGATCCCGTGCCGCGCCGTTCATTGCTAACGGAAGTGCGTCGTAAGCCTGATTTTCCATCGAAGATCCCAATGAGACGTCATCGGTCTTCAGGATGGTGGCGTCGCCTGAAATCGTAACGGACTGACCCGCGCCTCCCACCTGCAACTGAAGATCGAGAGTAACGGAAGCCAGCGCGTCGACCACCACATTCGTCCGCGTCAGAGTCTGAAAACCCGCAGCTTTGACCGTTACCGAATAAGCGCCCGCGGGCAGAAGAGGCAACACATAAAGACCAGTCTTATTCGTTTCCCGTGAAGTCTCGATACCGGTTGCCGTCTTTGCAGCGACTACCGAAGCCTGGGCCATAACGGCCCCCGTGGAGTCCGTGACTGTGCCCTGTATCAATCCGGTTCCGCCGACCTGAGCGTAGGCCGAGCATGCGAGACCGAACAGTACCAGGTTCCGCGTAAAGTTTTGCATGGATCTACTCCTTATTGATCGGCAGTTTGCCGGTAAGATTTTAGGTTGATTTTGTCCCAGAACTTGATTTCTGTCTGGCGCAGCATCTTACTGAAACAGCAGCGGCGCGAACTCGTGAATCGAGTGCCGCCAAACCTTCCACTCATGGCCGCCCGGCGTAGTGCTGAAAGCATGCTTTACGTTGTGCTCGGTCAGTAGCTTGTCCAGGTTCTTTGCACCATTCAATGCGAAATCGGTATCGCCCGCGCAAATCCAGACGACCCTCATCTTCTTGTTTGTCGCGGCCCCGTCTGTCAGTAGATCGGGATACTGTTTCATCGGATCAGCGCCACCCGCTCCCGCGCTAAAGATGCCGATGCTATGAAATTTATCCAGGTGCGTGAAACCGATGCTCGCTGTCTGTCCACCGCCCATGGAAAGCCCGGCGATAGCGCGATCGTCCGGTTTCGTGGAAACGCGGAATGTCTTCTCGACAGTCGGGATAATTTGATCCAAAAGGTCGTCGGCAAAGGCGCTCGGCTTTAAACCGGAGGCGGCCGGTTCTCCCGATAAATGTGCCGGCTGCGCGTGACCGAACGGCATCACGATCAGCATCGGCTTCGCTTTATGTTCCGCGATCAGATTATCGAGAATGAAGTTTGCGCGGCCGACTTCAGTCCAATCGTTCTCGTTCTGCCCATTGCCGTGCAGCAGATACAAGACCGGATACTTCGTCTTACTCGTTTCATAACCCGGAGGCGTATAAACGCGGAAGCTGCGCTCGCCGCCGATGCTCTTCGATTCGTACCAGACCACGCGCACTTCGCCATGCGGTACCGGATGCGGGTCGAAGTAAGTAGGCGCCGCGTCGTGCACCTCGAACATGGATCCCGTCGCATCCCCCGCGCCGCGCTGTCCATAAGGATTGTTCGGATCGATCGCGCGAACTCCATCGACGGTGTAGTGATAATGATAAATGGCCGGTGCAAGCGGTTTCGTAATCGCGCTAAAAATTCCTTTGTCGTCCTTCTGAAGTGGCAACGGTTCCGGGAGCCAACCTGCTTCCAGAACAATCGCTGTGGCGCTGGGCGCCGGGAATCGGAACGTGACCGAGTGGTCCGGATTTACTTCGACAGCATTCACCTGGAGACGTGGGCGACCCGGGCCGGGAGGACTTGGGGGCTGGGCCACGGCGATCTGAATAGCAAACGGGATTGTCAGTAACGCGAGCAGTAGTTGCATCCGGCAACTCCTTATGTAAGCGGTTGCAATGAGTTATATAGCACAATGCTGTAGCTGTCAAGCTTTTATTCAGCATTTTTGCAGCTGCCGGACAGAACCGTCCTGACAGTAACGGCCGATGTCTTACACCGCCACTCCGCTGCGCATCCCATCCAACGCGGCATGCAGATAATCCTTGTACAAATCCGCAAGCAGAACCTTCAATGCGCGGTTCCGGATTCCACTCGCGTCAAGTACGGCGTTTAGGTCCTGTATCGTTTTCTCATAGAGTGCCGCAATCGATTGCGGAGTCCAGTCTCCAGTAACGACAGGCGTGAGCCGGAAACCACGATCTTCGTCCTGATCGATCCAGTCGTCGATCATCTGCATCAGCAAGGAAGTGTCGGCCATCCATTGTTGTTCTGCGTTCCATTGGTCCCGATTAAATTGAGTTGGATCTCCCGGCAGTCCCATGAGCGGCCCCGCGACGTACCACATACCTTTAATGGCCGCCTCGATTCCCGCCCAGCGATGGCCCATGCCCGTCGTATCCGGAGTCTGCTCCACGGCAAGCGCTTCTGCCCGGCAGTAGTTTCTTACGGCCGGTTGTAAGACGCATTCCCAGTATGTTTTCTGCCAAGCGGTCTCACCTTCTCGCGCCTCGCGCGCGAGAGTCGCGATTACCTATTCTTCCGGTGATAAATACTCCGGAGCAGGTCGCTCAATCAGCGAGGCGACGCGAAGCGCCGCTTCCATACCGGAGAACGCGGCTTTATCCAGCACGACGTCAAACATTCCCATCAAGGCAGAGGTCCACATCAGTCGACGATGGATCTCCGGCGGCAAGAACCATTCCATGGCGTAGAGGAGTGTGCTGCCAAGCTGGATGGTCAATCGTCGTGATGGCGGAAGAAGAACGCTGGCGTAAACGGGAACACGAAGCGCCGCCGGTCCTCTCGCGCCGATTAGCAGCACTTGAATAAGTCGCACGCGCGTACATCTCTCCGATGAAGCGACCTTTCGCAAACGGCAAATCGACGGCGCGCCGAACGCAGTCCTTATCCAGCCCGGCGAATACGTGTATTTCCCATTGCTTAGAGACCATGCGAGAGAACGTCGTTCGTATTGGGACGACATCTAACGGGGGCCGTGGAATGATCTTTTCAATGGTCGCGGCCCGCGCCGGATTAAACGACATGGTTTTCCGCCATGCGGCCACGATTGTACTCATCTGAATCAAGTATCAATTGGCCCAGCCGAATATGGCTTCGTTTCGTACCCACATAACGCCCTCAACTGCCGCGTTTTCCAAGATGCAACCACAGGAGTGACCTTCGGAGCGACATCCAACGCAAACCGACCGGCAACCCTTGAGCGAAACATGCGTCCCACGCAGTCCATTTGACCCCACTCCCGCCAAACGCTATGCTT
>CAXSIG010000094.1:0-2219 GCA_964237255.1 uncultured Bryobacteraceae bacterium | reverse complement strand
GATCATGCTCAAGCTCACCAAGAAGGCCGACTACGCACTGATCTCCCTGCGTCATATCGCGGTCAGTCCTCGCGGCACGTCCAGCGCTAAGGAGATTGCGGATGGCTACGGAATCCCGGCGGCTCTCCTGGCTAAAGTGTTGCAGACGCTGACAAAAAGCGGTTTCCTCCAATCGGTAGCGGGCACCAACGGCGGCTACAAACTGACCCGTAGTCCGAACAGCATCACCGCTCTCGAAGTAATCCGCGCCATAGACGGCCCCGTAGTCCTCACCAGTTGCTTTACGTCGAAAGAACCGTGTGGGCAGTCCCAAAGCTGCACCGTTCGAGAGCCGCTTCGCCGCGTTCACGAAGCCATTCTGGACCTTCTTGCGAAAATGACGATTCGTGAGCTAACTGAGGATCCGGAATCTTCTCGCGGACATGAACCCGAATCCGTGATCCATCATCATATTAAGAGCACCTCGGGAATTTCGATTCCTTTATAAGAAATTCGTACTGAAATGAAAACCCCTATTTACCTCGATAACCACGCGACCACCCCGGTTGACCCGCGCGTCGTGGATGCCATGCTGCCGTACTTCACTCAGCACTTCGGCAATGCCGCCAGCCGCAATCATTCCTTCGGTTGGGAAGCGGAACAAGCGGTCGAAACCGCTCGCAAACAGATTGCCGATCTCATTGGCGCAAATCCCAAAGAGATCATCTTTACCAGCGGCGCTACCGAATCAAACAATTTGGCCATTAAGGGCGTTGCAGAAATGTATGCCGAAAAGGGCAAGCACATCATTACCGCTGCTACCGAGCACAAGGCAGTCCTTGATACCTGCAAGAAGCTTGAAAAGCAGGGCTATCAAGTCACTTACCTCGCTCTCCAGCCGGATGGCCTTGTTGATCTCGATAAGCTGCGCGCCGCGATCACTCCACAAACGACGCTCGTTTCCATCATGTACGCGAACAACGAAATCGGCGTGGTCCAGCCGATCTCGGAAATTGGGAAAATCTGCAAAGAACGTGGGGTTCTGTTCCACACAGACGGCGTGCAGGCAGTCGGAAAAATTCCTGTCGACGTCATTAAAGATAACGTCGATCTGCTCTCCATGTCCGCGCACAAAATGTACGGACCGAAAGGCGTAGGCGCCTTATACGTTCGCCGCAAGAACCCGCGCGTCCAGATCACCGCGCAAATGGACGGAGGCGGTCACGAACGCGGCATGCGTTCCGGCACCATGAACGTTCCCGCAATTGTCGGCTTCGGCAAGGCTGCCGAATTGTGCCGTCTGGAAATGACGGAAGAGTCGAAGCGTATCGAGTTCCTCCGAGATCGGCTCAGAGCGAAGCTGGAGAAAGAACTGGACGAAACGTTCATCAACGGCAACATGGAACACCACCTGCCGAACAATCTCAACATGAGTTTTGCCTATGTCGAGGGCGAATCCCTGCTGATGGGTATCAACGATATCGCGGTTTCAAGCGGGTCCGCTTGCACTTCCGCAACGCTCGAACCCAGCTACGTTTTGAAAGCTCTTGGTATTGGCGACGATCTTGCTCACACCTCGATTCGATTCGGCCTGGGGCGTTTTACAACCGAAGAAGAAGTGGATTACGCGGCGGCTCGTATGATCGATACCGTCAAGAAACTTCGAGAGTTATCGCCGCTATACGAAATGGCCAAAGAAGGCGTAGACCTGACGAAGGTAGAGTGGGCCGCCCACTAAGCGTTACACTGATATAGGAGAACAACATGGCATATTCCGATAAAGTCCTCGATCATTACAACAACCCTCGCAATGTGGGTTCTCTCGATAAGAGCGATCCCAACGTAGGAACCGGCATGGTTGGCGCACCGGAGTGCGGCGACGTGATGAAATTGCAACTTATGGTGGATGACGCCACCGGCATCATTGCAGATGCCAAGTTCAAAACCTTCGGTTGCGGTAGCGCGATCGCCAGTTCTTCGCTCGCCACCGAATGGCTGAAGGGTAAAACTGTCGACGAAGCCCTCAAAATCAAGAACACTGAGATCGTGAACGAACTCAGCCTGCCTCCGGTTAAAATCCACTGCTCCGTTCTCGCCGAAGATGCGATCAAGGCCGCAATTTCGGATTACAAGAAGAAACAAGAGATGCGTAAACCGCAGGAAGTAGCGGTTGAAGCTTTTGCCTAAATGACAGAGACCGCGACAGTCCCCATTGAACTCACGCCGAAAGCGATCTCCAA
>CAXSIG010000093.1:10273-11870 GCA_964237255.1 uncultured Bryobacteraceae bacterium | reverse complement strand
AGCAACTCGGATTAAAGCTGGAGTCGGCCCGGGCTCCGGTAGACGTGATATTCATTTCGCACATCGAGAAGCCGTCCGAAAACTAGCATTTCGTCTGGCCTTTTTGACTGGGCGAGCACGATCTGTTACAACAGGAAACTGCTTAGTACCCCGAAGGCTGGTCGAATGGCCGTCAAGAAGAAAGCTCCTCCTCCCACACTCGAAACGAATTCTCGTACTGTTCCGGCTGTCATGCCGGAAGTCGCGCCTGCCGCGACGTCGAAGGCCGACAACCCTATTGGAGGCCCCGAACGGCAACTGCAGGCCTTGGAACGCGCGATGCAGTTCTTTCACAAGCGGCAATTCCGAGAGGCGAGAGACGCCTTTGCATTTGTGATCGACGGTCCTCAGAAGGAGGTGTCGCACAACGCGAAGATGCACATGAATATGTGCGAGCGTCGTATGGCCAGCATGGCCGCGTCTCCCCAGACTCACGAGGAGTACTACAACAACGCGATTGAGAGATTGAACGCGCGCGATTTGGACGGTGCTCGTAAGCATCTGGATTGCGCGATGGACATGGTGCGCAAAGACGGAAACGCCGCAACGGACCACTTGTACTATGCCTTGGCCTTGTGCGCGAGCCTTTCGGGCGACGCCGATGGGGCGTACAAAAGCCTGAAGCAGGCGATCGACCTGAATCCTCGGAACCGCGCGGCCGCCCGGCAGGATTCCGATCTGGCGCAGATCGCCCAGCAACCGGCGATTTACGAATTGCTATACCCGGAAAAGGCCGGCCAGTCTTAAACGGCCGGTCTGGTGGTCTCGGACATCCGTACGCCTGCGGATGTAGATGAACCCTTGCGAGTGGTCGCGATCGGTGGAGGCACGGGATTGTCCGCGCTCCTCAAAGGCTTGAAGCGGCACGCACCCATCGATATCACCGCTGTTGTGACCGTGACCGACGACGGCGGCAGTTCCGGACGGCTCCGGCGCGATTTCGAGATTCTGCCGCCTGGCGATATTCGCAACTGCATGGTGGCGCTGTCAGAGGACGAGGCACTGCTTTCCAAGCTGTTTCAGTACCGATTCGCCGCGGGCCGCGGATTGGCGGGACATAGCTTCGGGAATCTCTTCCTTGCGGCGCTTACACACATCACGGGCGAATTCTCTGAGGCCGTGAAGCAATCTTCGCGAGCTTTGGCGATTGCTGGTTCCATCTATCCTTCGACCGCGGCAAACGTTCAGCTACAAGCGCAATTGGTGGACGGTACGGTGGTGCGAGGTGAGACACGGATTAGCCGAAGCCGCAAGCGCATCGATCGAATTCAGTTGGAGCCGCGCGTTTGCCGCCCCTTGCCGGAAACGCTGGCCGCGATAGCGGAGGCGGATCTAATTACGCTGGGCCCCGGATCGCTGTTTACCAGCGTGATTCCGAACCTGCTGGTTTCCGGCGTGGCGAAGGCCATCGCTAAGTCAAGCGCGGTTAAGGCTTATTTTGTGAACCTGATGTGGCAGCCGGGCGAGACCATCAATTTCCGCGCTTCCGACCACGTTCGCGCCTTGCGAAAGCACGCACGTGTTGCCGGACTGATCGATTACGCCGTGGTGCACGATA
>CAXSIG010000093.1:0-10263 GCA_964237255.1 uncultured Bryobacteraceae bacterium | reverse complement strand
TGCGCCGCTACAAGGCTGAAAACGTGTGTCCCGTGGAGAACGACCTGGATGTGGTTCGCGCAATGGGCATCGATGTAGTGACGGCACCGTTGATCGAGAAAGGGCCGCGGGTCCGGCATAACCCGGAGGCTGCCGCGGCGGTGGCTATGGAACTCGCGCGCGAAGGTCGGCGCAGAAGACAATAGAGTGACATGGACGATGTAAGCGTAGTGATTTTGGCGGCGGGTTTGGGAACCCGGATGAAGTCGCGCAAGGCCAAGGTGCTGCATTCAGCCGGTGGCCGGACGTTGATTGAGCATGCGGTTTCCGCCGGGCTGTCTGTTGCGTCCGCGAACCGGACTTTTGTCGTTGTGGGACATCAAGCGGCTGAGGTGCAAGCGCAAGTAGAGCCGTTCGGTATCGGCTTTATCCAACAAACGGAGCAGCGCGGAACCGGGCACGCAATTCTGTGCGGACAAGCGCAGTTGGAGGGGCTTGGTGGAATGCTGGTCGTTTTTTATGGCGACTGCCCGTTGATTCTCCCCTCGACGCTTCAGCAATTGATCGCTTACCAGCGCGGACACGCGGGCGGTTGCACAATGCTCACAACGAAACTGCCCGACCCTACGGGATATGGCCGTGTGATCCGAACGGAAACGGGCGAGGTGGAAAGCATCGTGGAGCAGAAGAGCGCGAATCGCGAACAGCTTGCCGTTCATGAGATTAACGCGGGCGTGTACTGCTTCGACGCCAGGTTGTTTTGGAAACACATCCGAAAGCTCGATTGCAAAAATGAGGCGAACGAGTATTATCTGACGGACATGATCGCGATCCTGATCAAGGCCGGTCACCCCGTGCATGCAATGAAGGTGAAAGATTCGGCCGAACTGCTGGGCATCAATACTCGCGTGGAACTCGCGCTGGTGGACCAGACATTCCGGATCCGCAAGGTGCATCGCTTGATGCTGGATGGGGTCACGGTGGAGAAGCCGGAGACGGTGACGATAGACGCGGAGGTTACGGTGGGAATGGATTCTATAATCGAGCCATTTGTGCAATTGCGCGGGAAGACGACCGTCGGCGAGAACTGTCGCATCGGCGCTTGTTCCGTGATAACGGATTCCGAACTGGCCGATAACGTCCAGGTACAGCCATTCACAATGATCGGGACATCCAAGCTGGAGCGTGGCGTCCACGCTGGACCGTATGCCAGGCTGCGCATGGGAAATCATTTGGGCGAGGATGTTCATGTCGGCAACTTTGTGGAGTTAAAGAAGACCAACGTGGGGCCGGGTACGAAGGCAATGCACTTGGCGTACCTGGGCGATGCGGAAATCGGAAAAGGCGTCAACGTAGGAGCGGGAACGATTACCTGCAACTACGATGGCGTGAACAAGCATGGGACGCACATCGGGGACGGGACATTCGTCGGCAGCAACTCGACATTAGTTGCGCCGATTGAATTGGCCGCCCACGCTTATGTCGCGGCGGGCAGCGTCTTGACACACAGCGTGCCTGAGGATGCGCTAGCGATCGGACGGTCGCGGCAGGTGAACAAAGAAGGCTACGCGAAGAAGCTCGGAAAGTCCAAAAGCTAGTTGTGAGTGCGAGCGGCTACGCTGCCTTGAGCGAAGCGAATGGTGAGTTCGGTTTCGGGCGGGGCGTCGGTCGGACTTCGAACCAGACCAGCTTCGGTCTGGACAATTGCATAGCCGCGGTCCAGGATCTTTAACGGGCTAAGCTGTTCCAGCTTGGCTGCGGCGGTTTCGAGCCGTTGCCGTTTGCGCGCAATAGCCAACGCGACGGTTTGGGGCATGCGTCCGGAGGCGCCCTCTAATCGTGCTCGGTCCTGCGCTAACCGTGGACGCATATCGAACAATCTGAGCCTATGTTCCAAGGCGAGTAATTTCTGTGCCGCAAAGTTACTCCTTCGGCGAATCGCATCGCGCAGGCGCGTCTCTTTTTCGTCGGTTCTTTGCAGGCTGCGGCCGATCTGCCGGTGGAGCAAAGTCGTGGCGCGATCCGTGCCTTGTTGGCTGAGCCGACGGGCGGCGATGGAGATCCGGTAGCGAACTGTCTGAAGCATCCTTGCATCGCAGCCGTTGATGCGGGCGATCAACTCGTCGCGAGTGCAGCAAAGCATTTCGGCGGCGGCGGAGGGCGTGGGTGCGCGCAGATCGGCGACGAAATCGGCAATGGTGACGTCGGTTTCTTGACCAACCGCAGAGATGGTGGGGACCTCGGATGCTGCGATCGCACGAGCCACTGCCTCCGAGTTAAAGCTCCATAGGTCTTCGAGCGATCCACCGCCGCGCGCGACGATTAGGACCTCCGCCCAAGGACGGCGCGAGAAGTATTCGATTCCGCGGCAGATTTCCTCGACCGAACTTTCACCTTGGACCTGTGCGGGGAACAGGCGAATGTGCAGGCCAGGAAAGCGGCGCTCCAAAACATTGAGCATGTCTGAAATCACGGCCCCGCCTGGTGACGTAACGATTGCGATGCGGCGTGGATACTTCGGCAGCTTGCGTTTCCGTTCGGCTTCAAACAAGCCTTCCAGGCGCAGCTTGGATTTTAGCTTCTCGAATGCCACCTGAAGGGCGCCGTGGCCCTGGGGATCGAGGGCGTCTACCATCAGTTGGTATTCGCCGCGGGCTTCAAATACGTCGAGGCGTCCGCGCGCGATTACTGCGATTCCGTCTTGCGGTTTGAACTTGAGGTATCGATAAGTCGACCGGAAACAAACGCAGCGGATCTGGGACTCCTGCTCTTTCAGCGTGAAATATGCGTGTCCGCTTTGGGCGACTCGCAGGCCGGAAATTTCGCCGGAAACGCGCAGGTCTTGAAACTGCTCGTCCAGGGTCGCGCGGATCTGGCTGTTGAGTTCGGTAACTGTGTAGACGCGGTGTTCGGGAACCAGAAGCAGCGAATACTGCTGCATCTATTGCGGTGGCCCGTAACCGGATTCGGTGAAAATCGTTCGGGCCTGGTCCGAGATAAACCAAGCCGCGGCTCGCTGCGCTTCGGCGGGATGTGTGGTGGTGCTGGGGATCCCGAGCGCTTGATCGATGGGGGCGTGCAGCGACGGGTCAATGGGTAGCTTGTGGCCTGGATTATCATAAATCAAAGCCAAAGCTGTGAAGGCGCAATCCACGTTTGAGCTATCGACGAACTGGAGCACCGCGGAGATATTCTGGCCGTACACAAGCTTCTTTTCGACTTCGGGCCAGAGATTCAGTCTCGTGAGCGCCTGAATACTCGCCTCACCATACGGCGCGAGCTCCGGCTTGGCGACTCCAATCTTCTTGACAGACGGAAGTTTCAGGTCCGCAAGCGAAGTGATATCGCCCCGGCGAGGAGCGTAGAGAACCAGACGGCCTTGTGCGTAATTGTGCACAGAATTGGAAATTAGCTTGTGCACATTGTCGAGAGCGACAACGTGGGAGCGGTCCGCGGCCAGGAAGAGATCAAACGGTCCGCCGTTTTCGATTTGTTGCGCAAGCTGGGCCGTGCTGGCCAGACTTGGAACCAACGTCAGGCCGGTAGACTTCTTGCAGGCAGCAGCGAGCTTGGGGAAGATGCGGGCCAAGTTAGCGGCAGCTGCAACGCGCAGCGTTGTGGAGGAATTAGCCGAAGGAGAACACCCCGTGAGAAACGAAGCCAACACCGCCAATTGTGCATATTTGTGCATAAAACAACTTCTGTTCGGCAACCGGCAATCCCCTCCTTCATCATAATTGGGTATGTCAACACGAAAACTGCGGCACCGCTCCCATCACGGCCACAACGGCGACGAACAACCGACTCACCACGACAAACAGCAGCAAATCGAAACGCTTGCCTACCAGTATTGGGAAGAGCGCGGTAGCCCGTTCGGAACTCCTGAGGACGATTGGTTCCGGGCGGAAGCCGAGTTTCATGACCGGGACGACGCGGCTGCGCGGTTGTAGTGACCGTTCTCACGATCAACAGCGGATCCTCCAGCATTAAGTATTCGGTCTACGATGGCGACCGTGAGATTACCTCGGGCAAGATGTCCGGCGCGCCCGACCAGACGATTCCGGCTATCTTGGAAAAAGTTCCGCGCCAACAAATCGAAGCCATCGGGTTCCGGATTGTGCACGGCGGCCCAAAGCACTTCGAGCCGGAAAGAATTACTCCGGCCTTACGAGAGGAACTGGAGAAGCTGACAGATCTGGCGACGGACCACATGCCGGATCAGTTGGCGGTGATCGATTCAGTGGAGCGGGCGATGCCTGCCGTGCCGATGGTGGCGTGCTTCGACACCGCATTTCACCGCCGCATGCCTCGCGTGGCGCAACTGTATGGGTTAACGCGGCAGTTGGCCGACGATGGCGTGATCCGGTATGGGTTTCACGGGCTTTCCTATTCCTACATCGTGGACAAACTTCGGAAAGAGTCGGCGCTTCCGGAGCGTTTGGTGGTCGCGCATCTTGGTAACGGCTCCAGCATGGCGGCGATTCGCAATGGTGACAGTGTCGACACGACTATGGGTCTGACTCCAACCGGCGGCTTTCCGATGAGCAATCGGTCCGGCGATATGGATCCGGGCGTGGTGCTTCATTTGATCCGGCAGCGAGGGATGACTGCGGACGAGGTCAACCGGTTGGTCACGAAAGACGGCGGGCTGAAGGGGATGTCCGGCGTGAGCTCCGATATGCAGGAGTTGGTGCGTGTGAGCGCAGATAAACCTGCTGCAGCCGAAGCGGTGGACTTGTATTGCTATCAAGCGCGCAAGTTTTTAGGCGCTATGACGATGGCATTAGGTGGCATCGATCTTCTGGTGTTTACGGGCGGCATCGGGGAAAACTCCGCTGCGGTGCGCGACAAGATTGGGGAAGGGCTTGGGGCGATTGGCAATCCGCCGGTCCGCGTGATCAAGACCAATGAGGAGATCGTGATCGCGCGCGGAACGGCGGCGGTGCTGACTTAAATTTTCCGAGCGGCGATGATGCGGTCCAGGATTGCGACACCTTCGTCAACATCGGCTTCAGTGAGGATGTAGGGCGGCAAAAATCGAAGGGTTGTCCCGTGCGTGCAGTTGATGAGCAACCCATTTTCAATGCCGGCCTGGATCAGGTCGCCGCATGGCTCGCGCAGCTCCATGCCCAGCATCAAACCTTGCCCGCGGACTTGTTCGATGATTTCGTGCTTGCCTTGTAACGCGAGCAGTTTGTCGCGGAAATAGGCGCCGACACGGATCATCTGAGGCATGAGATCGTCCAGGATTTCGAAGAATTCCAGAGCGACACGGCAGGCGAGCGGTCCGCCTCCGAAGGTGGATCCGTGCATGCCGGGCGAGATCGCGCTGGCCGCTTGTTCGGTGGCCGCGATGAATCCAAGCGGAAGGCCGCAAGAGATAGGTTTCGCCGCGACCATGACATCGGGTTGGATGACGGGCGAGAATCGCTGGTAGGCGAAATACGTCCCTGGGCGGCCGACGCCACATTGCGTTTCGTCGAAGATGAGAAGCGCGTTGTAGCGCGTTGCCAGTTCGCGCGCTTTGGTGAGGAACTCGCGAGAGATGGGATAAACACCGCCTTCGCCCTGGATCACCTCGATGATAATGGCGGAAGTATTCGCGTTGAACGCCGCTTCCAGCGCTTCGAGATCGTTTTTCGGGATAAAGTGCACGCCTGGAAGCAACGGCTCGAAATCTTTTCTATACTTCGGTTGGCCGGTAACGGAAAGCGAACCCAGCGTACGGCCATGGAACGAATTTTCGAGCGAGATGATTTCGTACTTGTCCGGATTCAGCTTGGTGCCGTGCGCGCGCGCCATTTTGAGCGCGCCTTCCACCACTTCGGTTCCGGTGTTGCCGAAGAACACGCGGTCCATGCCGCTGGCCTGGGCCAGACGATTGGCAAGCGGACCCTGATATTCGTGATAGTACAAATTCGAGGTATGAATCAGGCGCGCCGCTTGTTCCTGAATGACGCGAGTGATACGCGGGTGGTTGTAGCCGAGCGCGTTAACTCCGATGCCGGAGATGAGATCGAGATATGAGCGGCCCGCGGTGTCGAAGAGACGAACACCCTCACCATGCGAGAGGACGAGGGGATACCGGGCGTAGTTCTGAAGGAGATGGACCTTCTCCAGCTCCATTACTTCTGTCATTCACTTAGTATAGAGGCGCGAGCCGGGTCACAACTCGCGCCTTCGACAGGACGCCGTTATGCCTTTTTAAACAAGCCCAGCACGTTGAAGGTGTTTACCACCCGCGTGATGGTTTGCGTAATGAGAACGACCAGGCGGTCACCAGGAATTTCCTGGACCACCTGTTGGCCGGACGCGTAAGCATCCGTAACCGTGCCGAGCACTAGATCCAGTTTCGCCTTGCCGGAAGAGGGCAGGGGAATGGACGCCTCAACGGCCTGAACAGCCGCAATGAGGGTGGGAAGCAGTTTTAGAATGCCGATGATTGTTGTCAATGTAAGTGAAATCTCCTTTCTGTCCGGTTGTTACCGGGCGAAAAGGCGGCGCTAAACCCACCGTGCTTGTAAGTCATTCTAAAGACACGTAAAAATCCCGCGTAAGTCATGTCACCGTTAAGAGGATATCCGGATTCGGTGGAAGGGAAGTGAAAAACTACGTCCAGTAAAGCAGGCGCGCTCCCGGCAACTCATCCGGTATTGCGTGTTCAAACCAACTTCGCATTTCGGTCATCGCCGGTTTGGGATACACGAATTTGGCGGAACCGAACTTCGTGAGTTTTCGGCTCCGTGCGCTCTCGTCTAAGTCCAACGTGGTTTTGGGATACCACTCCAACTGCACCAACTTCGATTTTGGGGTGAACCTGTGCGTGATGG
Source organism: uncultured Bryobacteraceae bacterium (assembly GCA_964237255.1). Taxonomy (GTDB): domain Bacteria; phylum Acidobacteriota; class Terriglobia; order Bryobacterales; family Bryobacteraceae; genus JALYXI01. The sequence continues at coordinate 3,454 of CAXSIG010000093.1, read as the reverse complement.
CTTCTACCGTCACGTCCAACTGCGGAATGCCGTTGAGGGCCGCGCGGGCGGACCGCAAGAGGTCCAGGTATTCCTCGCGCCAGTTCTCGATAGGCATGATGGGCGCAATCGTTAAACCAATCGGATAACCGGCTATCGCTACCTTGCGCAACGCCGCCAATCGAGCCGTCAACGTCGCAGTGCCCCCTTCGAAATCGCGGCTGACTTTACGGGCCGTAACGGAGAATCGCACGCGCGTCTTGCGTCGATGATCCAGGGTCAGCAACTCGTCTACGGCATCAAACTTAGTCGTCCACCGTAATTGCACATCCGCTTCCCAGGATCCGAAAAACCGGATGCACGCGGCAAGCGAACCCGTCAGATGCTCAATCCCGAGAGGGTCCGTGTAACACGACGCCTCGAACGTCGTGCCTTCTGCGCTACGTGTTGCCGATGTGGAAGTAATTCGACCCTGCCCGACATAGGGCGCGAGATCTTGCAGGATCTCATCAATGTTCGCGTAAGCCCGCGTAACCGGCGCCCCGCTCAACGATCCCGCGAGATAGCAGTACTGGCAGTGCGCCGGGCAGCCTTGTGCAATGTGAAACTGCTAATCCGCGCTGGGAGGAATCGGTTGTAGTTTGCGAGCGCTCTGGCTCGCCGTTACAATTGCCAGCGTTGTCTTGGCTCCCACGTAATCGTCCGACCGGATCCCCAGTCGATTATTCTTCAGTTCGATCACCCGCACGCCAAGTTGACCGGCCCGCTCCGCCATCGCTAGGCCGTGCGCGTGCTTCAGCGAATCCGGCGTTACTAGAACCTGTCGCGGCATCCAAAGCTTGGGCTTCGGAATCGATAGCGGGATGGTGGCCACTTTGAAAAGACTTCCTCAATCCATCCGATGCGGTGTATGGCTAAGCGCGAGAAATAATCGCTGCCGCAAGCCACGCAATTTTCGTGGAACATGCGGAATCAAACACTCTCGACAACCTGGGCGAATCGTTCCACGATGGGACGAGTGTCTCCCACGATTCGTGCCAGTTCGAGATTGCTCACCACATGGGAACCGCGAATGTTTACACAGACCACCTCCGGCGACGCGATCCGTCGTACGCACTCCGGAGCGACGCTAATGCCCAGTCCGGCCCCAACCAGCCGCATGATGGTCAGCCACTGTGACGCCTCTTGAACGATCTCCGGACGAAACCCATGTTCCTCGAAAATGGTGAACGGCTTGTCGAACGCCCGAGCGCCCGCGCTACGTGGATAGTAAACGAACTTGTCTTTCCGAAGCATCGACGGGGAAACGCTTTTTTGTCCGGCGCACGGATGAGTCGCGGGAAGGACAGCTACGAACGGCTCCGTGAAAACTGTTTCGATGCGAAGGCCTTTAATAGGATCGGCGTCGCGCAGAATGCCGGCATCGAGAGAGCCGTTCTCCATGCCTTCCACGACCAGCGAGGTGAAAGACTCGTGAAGGTGGAGCCGAACGCGCGGATAGGCTTCCCGGTAGGCGCGCAGCACTCCCGGCAAAAATGTCAACACGCTGGATCCCACGAAACCGATGTTGAGAGAGCCGACCTCGCCGCGGCCCCCACTGCGGGTTTCTTCTATATCGCGCTGCACATTGCGCAGGTTCCGGCGAGCCGATTCCAGGAGAGATTGGCCCGCCACGGTTAGCGAGACAGATCGGGACGTGCGGGTGAATAGAGGCGACCCGATCAGATCTTCCAGCTTCCGAATCTGTTGAGAAAGAGCCGGTTGCGCAAGATGAAGCCGTTGCGCCGCACGGCCGAAATGGAGAAGTTCCGCTACCGCGACAAAATAGCGCAGATGTCTGAGTTCTATTGCTGATTCCATATCGGAGAGATATCAATCCATTGAAACAAGATATTGGACGTATCGAAAGAAAACGCACAAACTACTTCATAAGGAGATTTGATCATGCAACAAGCGGCACAGGCGCGCGATTCGCAATTCGAAATTGCACCGCTGAAAGGGCAAGCCGATTGCCTCGCGTTTCGCACCCTGAATGAGGAGTGGATTACTAAGTATTTCGTTATGGAAAAGAAAGATCACGAGACTCTTTCCGATCCCGAAAACGCGATCTTGAAAAAAGGCGGTCACATTTTCATGGTGTATGTGGAGAAGGCTCCGGTCGGCTGTGCGGCATTGATTCCGATGGAAGACGGTGTGTACGAACTTTCGAAGATGGCGGTATCGCCGGCGCTTCGTGGGCAGGGTATCGGTCGCAAGCTGCTGGAGTATGCGATTGCGCAGGCACGGCAGATCGGGGCGAAAACTCTGTTTCTGGGTAGCAACACGAAACTGGAGAATGCGGTGCATCTGTATGAATCGGTCGGGTTCCGCCATTTTCCGCCGGAGAGAGTTACGCCCACGGAGTATACGCGGGCCAACGTGTTTATGGATATGGAGTTATAGGCCTTGGGTCTATACGTTTCATGCAAAGACGAGGTTATTGGAGGTCTGCTTCGTAACCTGAATTTGGTGATTTTGTTCCGCAACGTATTTCGTGTCCGAGTCGACCATCTATACCGGAGTCAAGCCACTCGCGAAGCGGGCCGATAAGTTGTCTTACGTGTAATATTTCCCCGCTTGGCGGACTGTTCTAGGTTGGAGCTTTTGACGTTGGTACAAAGTTCCAAGCCGCATAATTCGTTTCTTTACTCGATTGCCGCTGTGCCCAGTGCCGCGCTAACGCTTGAGAATGCCGAGACCGGAGCTCATCTCGATACGCAAAGCTTGTCGAACGGTACTTACACTTTCGGTCGCGTTCCTCCTGGCGATTACACGCTTTCCGCTCAGCACGCTGGTTTTCGCTCGTTTCGGCAAACGGGCATCGTGATTACCGTAAACCAAGCCGCCGAAGCCAACATCGCCTTGTGTGGCATATAGGTTGGAAGCTGCATTGTTCACTTCGAACTTCGTCGATCGTCCCTCAAGCGCCGATTACGGCGCCTCCGATTCGATGTTCACCACTACTTCACATTCAGCCACTTGATCGAGCTTCCTTTTGGCCGCGGCAAAGCGTACCTCAGCCAGTCTCCTCGATGGGCGAATGCGATTGTGGGCGGATGGCCGGTGGCGGGCGTGGGTGTGATGCGTACGGGCGATCCGTTTTCTCTCACCTTGGGCGCCGATTACAACAGCGATGGCGATGCCACGAGAGATCGGCCAGCGCTGCTTTCGGGTTCGCTCAGCGACTTATATTCGAACGGCGCGAACGGACGAACGCAGTTTTAATACCGCAGGCCCGAGTAGCGGGTAACCTGGGCGTGCCCACTCCGGTTAATGACCCGAAAGCCGCCTTGCCGCGAAATGCACTCCAGTCGCCTTCGGTTTATAACTACGATCCCTCTTTGCTTCGTTCCTTCCGGATTGTGGAGCGCATAGGGCTTCGATTTGAGGCGAACGCGTTTAACGTTTTGAATCATGCAAACATCGCCGCTCCTTC
>CAXSIG010000092.1:7809-11870 GCA_964237255.1 uncultured Bryobacteraceae bacterium | reverse complement strand
GTCTATGCAACAGTCCTAGCGTCAACAGTCCACACTTATCTCACTCTTTAGATGGATTCGGTGAGCCTGATCTAGTGTCCTCGGTGCGTGTCTCAGGTAAAGGCTATTGCGGCGCAAGTTCCCGGCTTAATCGAAACCTGCGTCCGGAACTCTTCGTAACAGTTGACGATTCCCTTTGTTTGTCGGTTGGAGGGAACTCATCTCCTCCTCAATTCTAAGCAATCCGGTCACTCTTCAAACGCCAAATCCGTGTTTACCGTTTTGACGAGGCGTGTAGTTCTCGGCTGCAATGTTTTGAACAGGAACGAACCAAAGGAATCTTTTTGAATCTAATCGAAATCGGGTCAGCGACGACAGCCCCAATTGGACTCGCCGTCGTTCCTCCACAGATGCGCGTGCATCTGATTAATCCCAGTGATATGGCATTCGGAACCGCGGTGATTACTCCGCGTTGGCTCTATGTGTTGGCGGCTGCCACGCCCCAAGTTTTCGGAGATCCGGTGATTTGCGATGAGACGCTGGAGCAGTTCGACCCAGCTAACATCAACGCCGGCGATGCAATCGGCATCGGTATTCACACCGGGAACGCGCTCCGCGGATACGAGCTCGGCAATATGGCCCGCGCGCGTGGCGCGTGGGTGGTTTTCGGCGGTATTCACGCCACTCTTTTTCCCGAAGAGGTTCTCGCCCTTGGGGGTGCTCATTCAGTAGTAAAGGGTGACGGCGACGTAATCTGGACCGAGGTCCTTTACGACTGTGTCAAAGGTACGCCGGCCCCCATTTATGAGGGCGGCCGTATTGAGGCCGACCAGTTTTTGCCGGCACGATGGGATCTGATGCCCGCCGGAAGTTACATGTGGGCCTCCGTTCAAACAGTGCGAGGCTGTGCCAAGCACTGCTCATTTTGCTCGGTATGGCGGACCGACGGCCAAAAGCCGCGCCAACGTGCATCCCACGGCGTGATTCAGGAAATAGTGGAGTTGCGGCGTAAGGGTTTCCGTTTCATCGCTCTTGCCGACGACAACTTCTATCCCGTCACCCTTACCGATTTGCATTTGGCTCGCCAGCAGGGTAATCCAGAAAAACTACATCAGCTGGAGTTTATTCGCGAGGAGCGATTTGAGTTGATGGCGCGGCTTGCGGAACTGCCGAAAGACATGGTTTTCTTCACGCAGATCACTATGGAGGCCGCCGAGGACTCGGAGTTCCTCGATGCTATGAGGAAAGCTCGCATTAAGGGCGCGTTGGTCGGCGTAGAAGCCGTGACAGCCGAAGGGCTGAAGGCCGTATTTAAAGATTTCAATCAATCCGGAGAAGGGTTAGCCGCGCAGTTACAAACCTTTCGTAAGCATGACATTCATGTTCTGGGCTCATTTATCTTTGGCCTTCCCACCGACAGGCCTGACACGTTCGATGCGACCGCTGTCATGGCAAAAAAAGCCGGCGTTACCTTTGCCCAATTTGTCATGATGACTCCGTTTCCCGGAACTGTGGATTTCCAACGTTGGGAAAAATCGGAGTCCCTGAATCCAACGACCATCGGAGGCACGCCCATCACGCGATATTGGTTGATTCCTCCGAAGGATCGCCCGAAAATGTTTACGCCTCACCCAACAATGAGTTCGGAGGAGATTCGCCAACGCACGCAACGCGTTTGGGACCAATTCTATAGCTTCGGCGCGATCTGGATCAGATCCAAGTGCGTTACATCGCTACGAGGGCGGCTTGCCTTCGTCCTTATTTCCAAGTTATACCGCCAGATGTATGCGAAGACGGGAATCTCAACGGATAGCGCCAGGAAGAAAAAATCGAACTGGCTGGCCCGCTGTATGGCCAAACCGTGCCAGCGTCTTTTTCAAGCAAAGCCGATGCCCGATCTTCAAATCCCTGCGAGCACCACCCCACACCTGTAAGCTCGTGAACTATCCCGACGCTGTTACCGAACTGCTCGAGCTTTCCGTTCGACTCGGTCGCAACCCCTTACGGGTTCAAGGGAGCAGCGGAAACACGTCGATCAAACTCGAAGAAGTTTTATGGATTAAGGCTTCCGGGAAGTGGCTGGAACATGCCATGGAAGAGGATATTCTGGTCCCACTCAACCTCCTCGAAGTACGTAGAGGGCTTCAGCACGGTGAACAGAGCTTCTCCAGCGTAAGCGGAAGTGAATTACTGCGACCGTCGATAGAAACAGCCATGCATGCTGTGTTACCGCACCGCGTGGTAATTCACACTCACTCCGTAAATGCGATCGCCTGGGCAGTGCGATCCGACGATGCGGAGCGCCTGGCCGAAAAATTAGGCGGACTTAGCTGGCAATGGATTCCGTATACGCCTTCGGGATTACCTCTTGCCCGCGCAATCGAGAACTCAATCACGTCTTATCCAGCGACCGATGTGTTCGTGTTGGCAAATCATGGGCTGGTTGTCTGTGGAGAAGACTGCGAGAGTGTCGAACGTCTACTCTCCACCGTCGAGACTCGCCTGGAAGTGGCGCCGCGATATCCCACAACGGGGAACCATCTCGAAATCGATTCTACAAGCTTCCGCATTCTGGAAGCGGGTATGCTGTATCCGTGCCAAGCGATTTTCCTCGAAGAATGTCTCGATCAGCAGGATTTGCGGTTTTCGAGAGTGGGGGACCGAGTGATTGTTGTCACTAGAAATCTTTCGCGGACCCAACTTGCCGTGCTGAACGGTTTGCTCGAAGTTGCCCGACGGATTCCGGAAAGCGCGCCGATTCGATATCTATCCAATGCGGAGTTGGCGGATTTAAAGTCGTCCGGTTCGCATGCCTATAAACAAAAGGCGGAGCCGAACGTGAATTATCGACATAGCCGTTAAACACACAATAAGACGCGGTGATGGTGAACCTCAACAGGCCTTCTGCGCATGCTTGGGCCTGAGCGCAGTCAGCTACAGTTCCGGGCGGTGCTTGCGCTATGATTGGAGGCTCTTCAGCAGCGCCTGATATGACCAAAATCGTTACTTTGTCTTTAGTTGCCTGGGCGGCGGTTTCTGCGGCGGACGGCGATCTTGCCCGATGGGAGAAGCGAGCCCACGGGATCACCGTGGTTCGGGACGATTGGGGCATCGCGCACGTATCAGGCAAGACCGATGCGGACGCGGTATTCGGCATGGTTTATACGCAGGCTGAAGACGACTTCAATCGCGTCGAGACGAACTACTTAAACTCGTTGGGACGGCTGGCGGAAGCCGAGGGTGAAGGCCGCATCTATCAGGATCTTCGGATGAAGCTGTTCATCGATCCCGAAGATTTGAAGAAGCAATATGCGGCGAGTCCGGCGTGGTCGCAGAGGCTGATGGACGCATTTGCGGACGGGCTGAATTTTTATCTGGCAAAGCATCCGGATGTAAAGCCACGCGTGATCCGGCACTTCGAGCCCTGGATGGCGTTGAGCTTCACGGAAGGCAGCATCGGCGGCGATATCGAGCGCGTGAATTTGAATGCGTTGGAATCGTTTTATGGCGGTACGAAAGTCAGCCGCGCGGAACCACCAATCTGGATCGAGCGAGAACCTACGGGATCGAACGGGGCGGCGATTGCACCTGCCAACACGCGCGACCATCATGCGCTGCTACTGATCAATCCGCACACGTCGTTCTTCTTCCGGTCGGAACTGCAGATGACAAGTCAGGAGGGGCTGAACGCCTACGGAGCGGTGACCTGGGGGCAATTCTTCATCTATCAGGGGTTCAACGAGCGCGCCGGATGGATGCATACTTCAAGCGGTGTCGATGCGGTGGATGAGTATCTGGAGACTGTTGTCAGCAAGGGAGACAAGCCGACGTACCGGCACGCCGGCGAGGAGCGGCCGTTTCAGGTTTCGCAGATTACGGTGCCCTATACGACGTCAAACGGAATGCGCGAGAAGCGATTCACGGTGTATCGCACCCCGCATGGTCCGGTGATTCGGGAGCAGAACGGGAAGTGGGTGACCATTCGCTTGATGCAGGAGAACATTAAAGCCCTTACGCAGTCTTACACCCGCACCAAGGCGCACGATTACAAGAGTTATCGGCAGACGATGGAGTTGCAAGCG
>CAXSIG010000092.1:7436-7799 GCA_964237255.1 uncultured Bryobacteraceae bacterium | reverse complement strand
CTCGTCGAACAACACGATCTTCGCCGATGCGGACGGCGATATCGCTTATTTTCACGGCAACTATATTCCGCGGCGCGATACGCGGTTCGATTGGACGAAGCCGGTGGACGGGAGTATCGCGGATACGGACTACAAGGGTTTGCATACGGTCGCTGAAATTCCGCAGTTGTTCAATCCGGCGAGCGGATGGCTGTACAACTCGAACAACTGGCCATGGTCGGGAGCGGGCGCGAGTAGCTTGAAGAAAACGGATTTCCCAGTTTATGTTGAGAACGGCACGGAATCCGCGCGCGGTCTGCATGCGGTTCGGGTGTTGCAGGACAGGAAAGATTTTACGATCGACTCATTAATTGCCGCGGCTTA
>CAXSIG010000092.1:7091-7426 GCA_964237255.1 uncultured Bryobacteraceae bacterium | reverse complement strand
GCAGGCAATTCGCCGGATGCGGTTCGGGATCAGGCGGCGATGCTGCGTGGCTGGGATTTGCGCTGGGCGGTGAATTCCGTGCCGACCACCTTGGCCGTGTTTTGGGGCGAGGAGTTGCGGCGCAAGATGATGGGCGACGCGCGTAGAGCGGGATTATCCGTGGAAGATTACATCGAGAGCAAGGCCACGGGGCAGCAGTTGTTCGAGGCTCTTGCCACGGCTTCGGATCGGCTTACCGCCGATTTCGGTACGTGGAAGACGGAGTGGGGCGCCATCAATCGGTATCAGCGCCTTAATAGCGACATCGTTCAAAAGTTCGACGACGCCGCGCCGAG
>CAXSIG010000092.1:0-7081 GCA_964237255.1 uncultured Bryobacteraceae bacterium | reverse complement strand
ATATGGGGATCGTTAGCCTCGTTCGGAGCGCGTCCCTATCCAGGCACGAAGAAGTGGTACGGCACAAGCGGAAACAGTTTTGTCGCGGTGGTGGAGTTCGGACCGAAAGTGCGCGCGCGGGCCGTGACAGCGGGTGGAGAAAGCGGGCATCCGGAATCGAAGCACTTCGGCGACGAAGCGCAGCGGTATAGCACCGGGAACTTGAGAGACGTCTACTTTTATCCGGACCAGCTTAAGGGTCATACGGAACGCAAGTACCACCCCGGTGCGTAGCTTGTGGCGCTCAATCGGCTTCTTGTGTTGTGCGCACTTTGCGTGATCGCTTACGCGCCAACATTCACGATTCCGCTGATCGCGGACGACTACCCGAACCTGATGCAGGCACGCTCATTTGCATCGCTTCAGGGTGCGGAACAATTACTTGGCGACCCTACTTTTCGACTGCGATCAACCAGTTATTGGGCGATGCAGCCGATTTGGTTGGTAAGCGGCACCCGTGCTTGGAGTTATCACGCATTCAGCCTTGCCTTCCATCTTGTTGCTACGTTACTTGTTTACGCGCTGGCCCGGTTGTGGATACCCATGCGGAAAGGCGCGTTCGCGGGCGCGGCATTCTTCGCCGTTTATGAGGGACACCAGGAAGCGGTGATGTGGTTTTCGGCAATTAACGAATTGCTGCTGTTTTGCTTCGGTGTCGGCGCTGTTGTGTGTTGGATACTCGCGGCGAGATCCGGTTTGTGGCACGCACCGGGAATCTTGCTGTTTACGTTGGCCCTTCTCTCGAAAGAATCGGCCATCATCGTTCTGCCGCTGATGCTGCTGGTCCATTACCGGCCAAGCTGGTTGTTCCTGCCGTATGTGCTTCTCGGCTGCGCAGCGCTGGCCTCTGTTGCGCAATCCGGCGCCAACTCCTTCCGTTTCTCCGACGGCAGTTTTTCGCTGCACGCACCTTTTTGGCTGACGCTTCCGCATACCGTTTGGCGGCTGTTCTGGCCGTGGGGAATGGCTGCGCTTCTAGTCTGGATTTGGCGAAAATTGGATTGGCGGCTCATCGCATTAAATGCTGTATGGATGCTACTGGCTCTCTTGCCTTACGCATTTCTTACCTATTCCACAGCGATCCCAAGCAGGCAGGTGTATCTGGCAAGCGCGGGATTGGCGATGATTGTCGGGCTGGCTTGCCACCAGCTTTGGATGGTAAATCCGCGCGTTGCCGCCGCTTTGGCCGTAATAGTAATCGTTGGGAACGCCGGTTATCTTTGGACGAAAAAGAGAGAACAGTTTGAAGGACCCGTCCCAGGCGGTCTTCAACTCGTGGCCGAAGATGCCGTCCGGTTCGCGCAGCCGGAAAATCTGGATCGGCTGATCTGGCAACCGAACGCCTGTTCGTCCAAACAGTAACTGGTGTACGGCCTAGGCCATGGGACCTAATGCCGCAGCACTTCCTCAAAGAAACTAATCGCGCGCGGGTCTTTCGATTGACCCAGCCAGAACATCGCCTGCTTGCGAACTTCCGGGGTCTTGTTATTGCGGGCGAGATCGATCAGGAGCGGGATGCCTTGACCGTCCGGAAGCTGCTGCAGAGCGAAGACGGCTTTCTTTTTCACTTCCATATTCGGGTCATTGGTGACGGCTTCCTGGATCGCGGCTTTCTGGCGCTCGCCGGCTTTGTGGGCCATCCAGAAGAGCGCTTGGGAACGGACTCGCGCGCTCTTGTCGTTCTTAGCGGAATCAATCAGCACATCCACCGCGCCCGGCTCTTTCGAAACCGAGAACGCGAACATGTTCTTTTCGCGAATGCGGTCGTCTGGTTCGTTCGCGTTGATCCGCTTTAACAGATCGTAACCGCGCTTGCCTCGGAACGCGGCTAATGCGAAGCCGAGCTTTTCGCGCACTTTTTGCGGTTGCGAAGCGGCGCCCATGCGCTCCAAAGCGGCATCGGCTGCGGGATCGTCGTGCATGGCGATTATCTCGACGGCGTTGTAATGGTCCGGCTTCATTGTCGATTCCAGGAAAGCGACGCTGTCCGCCGGACGGACGCCGGTCAGTACAAGGAAGGGCAAGCCGCCGGCATCGAGATCGCAATCGCCGGAGACGGTGCGGGTCTTCGACACTTCGTGGTGCTCAATACGATACAGGACCGCTAAGGTGGACGACCCTCCCAGCATCACGGGGCCGGAATTGGCGCCGACCATCTGCTTCCGGTCGCCTTCCAGAGCGCATCCGCGATAGCCGTCATTCCAGCAGCACGATTCGCCATGACCTTTCACCGCGGGAACGGTCCAGGCAACCCAGATTGGGTTCTCCGTCGCTGCGACCAGAGACTGGAATGTCGCCTGAAGATTGCCCGCAGCTCTGGTTTCCAGTTTCGCGTTGGCGACTTTAGGCGCTTGGGCGAACGCGCCGGCTGCGCAGAGAAGTGTAAAGGCTAAGCGTTTCATTTATTCAAAATCTCCATAAAGTAACTGGTGGTTTCCGGGGAATGAATGAGGGAGAGCTTCTCGACCACGTCCTTCTTCAGGGAAGGGTCTTGCTCCTTGCGGGCGAGTTCGATCATTGCTTTCGCGTTGTGTTGGATAAAGAGCGCATTGACTACTTCACGCTTCACCTCGCGCTCTTTTGCGGAGTTGTAGATCTTTACCAGATCGTCGCTATTACCCTGACCGATTCCGTACATATGGATGGCCTTCACCTGAACATCCGGGTTATAAGCTCCATTCGCCGCGTCACGCAAAATCTGCATCGCCTTGGGGCTCCTACTTTGCGTGAGAACGAACAGCGCGCGCTCTTTCAATTGGCGCGACGTGCTCTGACGCAAAATCTTGTCTATGATCGGGATGGCTTGCTCCGGGTCGCTATGGAGCAGGCCATTGAGGGCGAGCATTTTGAGATCGTCGGTGCCCTCTGCGTTCGGATTAACAGGCGAGCCGCTCTGTTGTTTCACTTCGACTTCAAGCGCTTGAGCGTCATTGATCCAGCGGCTGCTCGCGTAATCGCGCCGAAGCGCGGCCAAGTCTGAGACCGCGGCATCACGGCGGCCCAGCTTGGATTCCGCATACGCCTTCCAGTAAAGTGCGGCGTCGGCATGCTGACCCTTGGAGCTGGCTTCTTGTGCGAAGAGTTGGGCGGCGTCTTCCCACTTGCCGCGGTCCAGCGCGCGAGTACCTTCCTCATACGTGCGGTCCCCTCTCGACCGCTGACCGTTCATAGCCGCTGCGAAGAGGAATAATGTGCAAAGTAACTTCATAACGTTTCCGTGCCTTTCCGGAGATTGGAATTCGTTACGCGGACCTTGAACAGAAGCTGTTCAATCTGGTTCGCGTTCGGTCTCGAAGATTGGGACTGTTCATTGGCGACGGCGGTTAGCACACGGTCCAATTCTTCGAGAAGTTCGGTATAGTTGCGATCGCCTGCATAGAGGGTTGTTTGATGATAGAGACGGTTTTCCCCGAGCAGATTCCGGGCGCGCTGCTGCGATTCGGGAAACGTAGCGCCGTCCCCATTGGCGAGTTCGAGGAGGACCATCTGGGAACGTTCGAGATGGTCGCCCAAAGCGACTAACATGATCCGTTCCCGGCCCGACTGAGCTAGCTGGATAGCGGCCGGTATCGCGCGCTGCGGTTTAGTAGCTCGCCCGACGAAAAATGCCATAGCTAGTGCTGCGGCAAACGCGGGAACGAACAACAACGGCCGCCATCGGAGAAGACGGTAGGAGAGCGGCGGGCGCCACGTAAACGCGGGAGCATCGGGAATAGGAAGATCGTTGAACGCGTTCAGCGTTGCCTGCATTTCGCCGAACTGAGCGCGGCAATCGGAACACGTGTCCAAGTGCGCATTGGGCTGTGGTTCGTAATAAAGTTCGACGAGTTGCTCATCGGTCAGGTGCTTCGGCATCTCTCTCATAAAGCAGCGACTCCTAATACAGGTTGCAGCGCGCGCCGAAGCTTCTGGACTGCGCGGAAGACGGTATGTTTAGCGGCATTCGGCTGTACCCCGAGCGTGGCGCCGATCTCTTCGATGGGCAAACCTTCGTAGTGGCGCATGACGAAGGCGGCACGTTCCATATCGCTCAGTTCGTCGAGAGCAGGCGCAAGCATACGGCGAATTTCCGTGCTACTTGTCAACCTCTCGGGGGAGGGGTCGGGGGAATGGGTAATTTCGGGATTGAGTTCAGCGCCTTGACGCTCGTGCCTGCTCTTGCGGGCCCGGATCAAGTCGATGGCACAGTTCGCGGTAATGCGGTGGAGCCACGTGGAGAACGCAGAACGGCCGTCGAATTTTGAGAGCTGCTTATAGGCACGGAGAAACGTCTCCTGGACGACATCTTCCGCATCATGTTGGTTGCCGGTCATACGATAAGCGAGACGGAAGACGGCTTTGTTGTGGCGCTCGGCGAGCACGTGAAAATCTTCCATTCGCTTCCGAATTAGACGGAGCTGGCGATGGGGCGGTTAGCTGACGGCTTTTGGATACTGGAGATCCATACGGTCCATGGCATCCACCACGATCTGAGATATCGCCAGATTTCGAAACCATTTATGATTCGCGGGGATCACGAACCAGGGCGCGTGAGCCGGACTGCACTTCGATAGGGCATCTTCGAACGCTTTCTGATACGCGTCCCAGTACTTACGCTCGGCTTCGTCCGACGGTGAGGACTTCCATTGCTTGTCCGGATCATTGTGACGATCTTCGAAGCGTTTCTCTTGTTCGTCTTTGCCGATGTGCAAAAAGAACTTGAGGATGGTGGTCCCGTTCTCCACCAGCATTTCTTCAAAGTCGTTGATCTGCTTGTAACGCGCTTCCCACACGGCCTTCGGCACGATGTCGTGAACGCGAACCACGAGCACATCCTCATAATGGGAGCGGTTGAAGATTCCGATGGTCCCCCGGCTGGGAGCAGCCTGGTGAACACGCCACAGGAAGTCGTGATCCAGTTCTTTTGGGGAAGGCTGCTTGAAGGATGTCACTGTGCAGCCCTGAGGATTCACACCGCTCATCACGTGTTGAATCGTGCCGTCCTTGCCAGCCGCATCCATGCCTTGCAGGACGATCAGGATGGATCGCTTGTGTTCGGCGTATAGCACTTCCTGCAGGTGATCCAAACGGTGCGTGAGCTTCAGCGTTTCTTCCGCCGCTTCCTCTTTGTCTTTGAATCCGGCGGTGTCCGAAGGGTCCCGCTTGGCCAGCTTGAACTTCTTGTCACCCGAAACAATCAGCCGCTTTGTTAGGTTCACTCGGACACCGCATACATCTTGTTGGACTTGTTTTGCAGATAGATATCGAACCAGCCGATAATGTGGTCCAACCGTTCCACACGATGTTTCGGACGTCCGGACCGTGAGAGCTCATGCGACTCACCTGGAAATTGCACCATCACCACCGGCTTTTTCAGGTATTTCAGCGCGCGAAATAACTGTTCCCCACCGGCGCTTGGGGGTGTCCGATAGTCTTCACCGCCTTCGATGAGCATCAGCGGCGTGTTCATCTGCTTCACATAGGTAATGGGCGAGCGCTCTTTGAAGTCCGCTTCCTCCTCAAACGGCGCACCGCGGAACCAGGTGGGTCGAAACTGCGTGAAGTCGGCGGTGTACCACCAATCGGCCCAGTTTGCGATAGAGCGCATAGAGACTGCGGCTTTGAAGCGGTTGGTATGCCCGATGATCCAGTTCGTCAACACACCGCCGCCCGAGCCACCGGTAACGCCTAATCGATCCGGATCCGCCCAGCCTTTCGCCACTACGGCATCGACGGACGCCATCAGGTCTTTGTAATCGTCACCGGGATAGTGGTACTGGATTACATTCCCGAAATCCTGCCCGAAGCTGGTGCTGCCGCGCGGGTTCGGATAGATCACCACGTAGCCGCGCGCCGCCATCCACTGCATCTCATGGAAGAAGTTAAAGCCATAGGTGGAGTGCGGACCGCCGTGGATGTTGAGGATGGCCGGGTACTTCTTCGAAGCATCGAATTGCGGCGGCTTCTGCACCAGAGTCTGGATCATGCGACCGTCGAAACTCTTCACCCATAGTTCTTCGGGAGCGGGTAGATCCAATTTGCTGAAAAGCTCCTCATTGACATTCGTGATGCGCGTGGGCTTCTTGCTTTTTGCATCCCAAATGTAGAGGTCGCCAATGTTCGTGGTCGTCGAAATCGCAAGCGCCATGCGTGATTCATCGGGCGTTGCGTTATAGGCGTAGACATCCCAATCGCCGTCAGTCACCGGCTCCACTTTGCCGGACTTCATATCGACGCGCTTCAAATTACCGCGGCCTTTCTCGGCTGAGCTCACGAAAATGGAATGGCCGTCCTTGCTCCAGAAAGGCAGTGAAGGCGACGACCCGCGCGGAGGAGCCTGATCACCGCCGACACCGCCGCCGATATCGAAATCGTAATCACCGGTCAAATTACGCGCGGTCGATTCCGCGTCTACGGCCGTCACCCATAAGTCCGGTTGGCTATTAGACTTGATCGGCGTGCCGTTCAGCGCGCCGACAAACGTGATGTGCTTGCCATCGGGGCTGAGCGACATGGCGCGCGTTCCACCATCCACGCTCACCAACTTCTTCATCTCGCCGCCATTTACTGAGACGGAATAGATGTCGCTGTGAGGTGGTTCGTAATAGCTTTCCGCAACGCGATCGGAACTGAAATAGAGATCTTTACCGTCACGAGACCAGAGCAGCCCGCCTTCTTCATAGGTGTCGTTCGTGATCTGCTTCGGCTTCGGCGGAGCATTCAGAATTGCAGGCACTTCCACGGTCCAGATGTGTCCTACGCGCGTGTAATCCACATAACCTGCGCCGTTTGACCGGTACACCGCGCGATTGATCACACGCACATCGCTCTTGTCTTCGTCTTTCTTTTTCGCGTCATCGCCATCGGCGGAAGCGGAAAGAAACGCGATGCTGTGTCCGTCCGGCGACCAGACCGGATTTGCCGCGCCTTTTGCCAGAGCGGTTAGCGCCCGTGGTTCCCCGCCCCGCATATCCAGCAGGAAGATTTGGGACGCCTCCCCGGCGGTACGTGTGAAGGCGAGCGAGCGGCCATCGGGCGACCATCGCGCCGAAGCATCCCTGGT
>CAXSIG010000091.1:11620-11923 GCA_964237255.1 uncultured Bryobacteraceae bacterium | reverse complement strand
ACCGTCAGGTCGAATGCCTTGGCGGCCGCCAGCGCGTTCGCCGGTCGGTATGATATGAACCCGGATGGCGTGTCGTACCTTGACATGTCAACACGAAGCCTGATTAATGGCTATTGGAGCCCGGGTTACCCGGCGCTTTTGAATCCGCTCTTGCTCTTTCACCCCGATCCAAAGTGGGAAGACCCGCTGGTACACCTCTTGAATTTCGCGATCTTCGGTCTGACTCTCGCGGCCTTTCGCTTCTTTCTGCAAGGAATGTCGACCCGCCCGCCCGCTCCCGTTTCCTACGGGCTGTTTCTCGGG
>CAXSIG010000091.1:6990-11610 GCA_964237255.1 uncultured Bryobacteraceae bacterium | reverse complement strand
TACTCCCGACCTTTGCGTCGCAGGAATCGTTTTCCTTGCCGCTGGATTCGTCCTGCGCCTTTCGAGCGCATCCACTTACATCGCCTTGGGCGCTGTATTAGCGCTAGGGTACTACTTCAAGGCGGCCATGTTCCCTATAGGCCTCCTGCTGATGGCATTCGCTTTTGGGCGTAAGATCTGGATTTCGTTCCTCACGTTCGGAGTCATCGTGCTTCCGTTAGTTTTCGCGATCAGCCGCGATGTGGGACATCCCAGCATTAGTGAAACCGGACGTCTTAATTATTCCTGGAGCGTGAACGACTTACCGGATGAATGGTGGCTCACCGGCCAGCCCGCGCGTTTCGGTACTCCGGAACATACCCCGCGGAAGCTAATGCAACAGCCGTTGCTTATCGAGTTCGCGTCGCCCGTTCCCGGCACTTACCCCATCCACTTCGATCCTTCTTACTGGTTTGCCGGCTTGCGAACCACTTTCGACGTGAAGAAAACCGGAGGTATTCTGATTGGCGGATTTATCCTTCTCGTAGTCTTAAGTCGTATTCGTGCAACGCCGATCTTCCTGTGGTGTGTTAGCGCGATTCTGATGTATTCGCTTGTGGTCATTGAGAAGCGTTATATCGGTTCTTTTCTTGTGTTGCTCGGTGTCCTGATTTATTCCCGGTTTTTGAAGGAACATGTCCCGAACTGGGCGACCGTTGCGTTTGCCGTCGCCGCGGTAGCCGTCGCTCTGTTGCATGACCTGCATGTGGGTCTTGGTACCGGAATTGACGAATCCCAAAGACTTGCTGCCGCACTGGCCAGAGCGGGCCTGCATTCGGGAGACCGACTGGCCGCCATGCGAAAGCCTTACAACTGCTATTTCGTTCGGCTTGCCGGTATGCGGGTAGTAGCGATGATTCCCTCAGAACAGGAATATCGGGCGATGACTGCGGACCAACGCCGTGAGCTTTCCAACCAACTCCGCGGTATTGACGTGAAGGCTCTGTTGGTTCCCGTCCAAGCTGAATCGGAGGACGACGAAGACCCTCCAAAAGACTACAGCATCTTGACTGTTCCGTTTTCCTAGGCCAATCTCAGGAGATGCATCGCCGATCTTTCCTCGCCGCCACTGCGATCCCTAGGCTTGCTATGGCTCAGACTTCCGTGACTCGCGAGCTAGTCTCGTTCGCCGGAGATGGCGTCCAACTCGCGCCACAGCAGTACGCCAAGCTACTCTCCGAAATTCTTGCAACTGGCGAATCCCCGACCGATCGCTACCTGGAAGGCGGCGCAGTGGAAAAGCTGGAAGCGCGATTCGCAAAAGTCCTTGGTAAACCCGCGGCGGTGTTTCTTCCGACCGGCACCATGGCGAACCATCTTGCGGTGCGACTGTTAGCCGGAGACAAGCGGCGCGTTCTGGTTCAAAACGAATCTCATTTGTATCGCGATGAGAACGATTGTGCCGAACTTTTCAGCGGCCTCAATCTGGTTCCACTCGCGCCCAATCGCGCGACGTTCAGCTATGCCGAGTACGCCGTAGCTGTGGCCGATTCCGCCGGACCACCGTACCCGATGCCGATCGGCGCGTTGTCGATCGAGTCTCCCGTGCGCCGTCGCCGAGGGGAGGTCTTCGACTTCGGTGAAATGAAGAAGATTACGTCGGACGCGAAGGCGAAAGGAATCGGCACCCACATGGATGGCGCTCGCGTGTTCCTGGCCTCCGGATATACAGGCATTTCGCCAGCAGAATATGCGTCGCTATTCGATACTGCTTACGTATCGCTGTACAAGTACTTCAACGCTCCATTTGGCGGAATCCTTGCGGGTCCGAAAGAACTGATTGCGAAAGTTCCGGTTTTGCGCCGTCAACTGGGCGGAGGTCTGCTGCATGCCTGGGAACCTGCGGTAATTGCGATGCACTATCTCGATGGATTCGAGCAGCGCTACAGGCAAGCTGTTTCTAACGGCAAACGATTGGTCAGCCTGCTGGAATCAACGGGTCGTTTCCAATTTGAGAAGGTGCCGAATGGGTCGAATATCATGCAGCTGAGCGCGAGCGGTGTGAAGCCGAAGGTCTTTCGGGAAAAACTTCTGACATCGGGAATTGCTATTCCAACCAATCTGCAA
This sequence comes from uncultured Bryobacteraceae bacterium, assembly GCA_964237255.1. Classification (GTDB taxonomy): domain Bacteria; phylum Acidobacteriota; class Terriglobia; order Bryobacterales; family Bryobacteraceae; genus JALYXI01. The sequence goes on along the minus strand of CAXSIG010000091.1, from coordinate 9,504 downwards.
GTCCAGATCAACGAGACCATCAATCGTCGCCCTGTGGAAGAGATTGCTGAGCAATTTCGTAATGCGGCTATTGCGTAGTCCGGCCATGGCTCAGGAAAATGCAAGCTGGTACCAAGTGAATGTAAATGCGGTAGTTCTCTTCAACTGAACTACCGCATCTTGTAACAATGTTTTTGTAATCCAACCGAACGGTGGATTTACGCCATGATCTTGCCGCAGGCCGCCATAAACTTATTCATTTCGTCCTGCGTTCCGACGGTGACGCGAACCTTCGTCGGCCATGCGGGCCACACACGCCCGATGTATACCTTTTGATCAGCCATCGCCTTCGAAAACTCTTCGCCCGGACGATTCACTTCCATCATGAAAAAGTTCGTCTCGCTGGGAATATACTTCACGTTCTTCTTTTCGAGATAAGCGAACGTGCTGTTCCGAATCTCGGTGTTGATCGCTTTGCGTTCCGCCACCAGATTCTTCACCTTCAAGCTTGCGGTGGCGCAAGCAAGACCGGTGATCGGCAGCATCCCGATTCCATAGGGTCGCAGCTTGGCCAATAAGTCCGGACGGCCCAGCGCAAATCCAGCACGGATGCCCGCCATTCCGTACACCTTCGAGAACGTCCGCAATACGATCACGTCTTTATCTGCCGCCACCAGATCGTTGCAGGGCTTTGCGGTATCGGAAAAGTGGATGTAAGCTTCGTCAACCACGACGATCGCGTCCTTCTTCTTGTTCGCCAACAAATAATCGATGTCCTTGCGAGCGGTAATTGTCCCCGAAGGATTATTCGGGTTGCAGACGTAATAGACGCCCGCGTTGGGATCGGCCTTGTACATCGCTTCCACGTCGTGGCTAAAGTCCGCGCGCAACGGCACGCGATTCGTTTTCGATCCGATAAACTCCGGCGCACCACCGCCGTATCCCGGGTTCGCCATGGTCCAGCTAGCGGTCGGAGAAGTAAACGCGCATGCTACTCGATGCAGCGGGTCGCTGGACCCCGCGAACACACCTACATAACTCGGCTTCACACCTTCGCGCTCCGCCACCGCTTCCGTGAACTTGCCCTGCTCATTCGATGGCGAATAGCGTCCGCCGTTCGGCGCAACGCTCGCGATCGCTTCCAAACCTTCCTTACACGGCCCTAATGGATTCTCATTCGAGCTGATCCGAACCGCGTCCGGGTCCATAGCGCGACGAGCCCCGCCCGCGCCGAGAGTCCTGCGTTGCGCATCCTGCGCCATCGCGAACTCGTTATAAAACGGCATGGCCGCGCCTGCGGTCAGCAAACTAGCGATACGGCCAACATGCCGTCGCGAAAACCCTTTGGCGAGTAACTGCTCGATTTGCCCTTCGGAAACAGACATCGAAACTCCTAAAATGTGGGATTGGATCTGCGACGGAGAAGATAGCGCAGGCGTCGCCCGCGTTAGAGAGATTATGAAGGCGCGACGCTGTTAAGTCAAGCGACTTGCCCGAATTGTCGCTAACAAGTAGGAATATCCGTTCGATTAATTGATTATCTGTCCGGTTTGGATTTTTGGGCAGCGCGAGCTTCCTCGGCAAGGGTAAACCGCTGGTTTAACGTGGCGATGTAAATGGTGCGGAGAAACTGGTTGGCATTCGCCGCGTTGTCGACTCCAATCATGTTTCTTGCAGATCGCAGCCAACAAATACCGTGATCGCCGAGCGTACCGTGCGACTTGCAAACTGGAACGACCCGCGATACTAATTAGTTGCTCATGCCCTCGCGATGCGGACGCCAACTACTCTCGGCCTGATAGGCAACACACCACTGGTCCGGCTCGACGGCTTCGATACCGGCCTTTGCGAGTTATACCTGAAGCTGGAATCGCAGAATCCTGGTGGATCGATCAAGGACCGCATGGCCGTCTCAATGATCGAAGCGGCGGAGCGGTCCGGAAATCTTCAGCCTGGGCAGACGCTGGTGGAAGCGACCGCAGGAAATACGGGGATCGGGCTCGCTTTGGTATCGGCGATCAAGGGCTATGGGTTGATCCTGGTGATTCCGGACAAGATGTCGTCCGAGAAGATTGCGCATGCACGGGCTTTGGGAGCGGACATTCGCATTACGCGCTCAGATGTTCCGGCGGGTCATCCGGAGTTTTACCAAGACATGGCCGCAAGGATCGCAAGCGAGACCGGGGCCTATCACATCAATCAGTTTGGCAACCCAGCGAACCCGAAGGCGCATGAATTGGGCACCGGTCCTGAGATCTGGCAGCAGATGGAGCATGCCGTTGACGCGGTGGTGTGCGGCGTGGGATCGGGCGGTACTCTGACGGGGCTTTCGCGATTCTTTGCGCGTGTGCAGCCCGATCTCTCCATGGTTCTCGCCGACCCGCAAGGTTCGGCGCTCGATGGCTACGTGAAGACAGGACAACCCGGACCGAAGGGTTCCTACGCGGTGGAGGGCATCGGGCAATCGTGTCCGCCATCGATTGCAGACTTTTCGCGCGTACACGATTCCTTCTCGATTTCCGACGCGGAGAGCTT
>CAXSIG010000091.1:1090-6980 GCA_964237255.1 uncultured Bryobacteraceae bacterium | reverse complement strand
TTGCCGGTCCTGCGCTGCGCGGGATTTGCTGAAGCGCATGGGCATTCTCGCGGGTTCTTCCTCGGGAACCTGCATAGCGGCGGCGCTTCGTTATTGCCGGGCGCAGACCACGCCGAAACGCGTGGTGACCTTTGTTTGCGATACGGGCGCGAAGTACCTTTCGAAGCTTTATAACGAATACTGGATGCGGGATCAGGGATACACCGATCGCGCGCCCACGCACGACCTGCGGGATCTAATCGCGCGCAACTACGATGAGGGCGCGGTGATCACGGTAAGTCCGGACCAGCCGTTGATGAGCGCTTTCCAGCGGATGCGGATCGCGGACGTGTCGCAGGTGCCGGTTATGGAGAACGGGCGTTGCGTGGGGATGCTGGATGAGTCCGATGTGCTGCTTGCCGTGCATGGGGACGAATCGAAATTCCGGGAGGAAGTCCGAACTGCGATGACGCGTAAACTGGAGACGATCTCGCCGGCTGAGAGCATTGACAAGCTGTATGGGATTCTGGATCGCGGACTAGTCGCGCTGGTGCTGGACGGCGAGCACTTTCTAGGCGTGATTACGCGCGCCGACCTGCTTAGCTACCTGCGTCGAAAACTACAATGAGCATGCACAAGTTCGGGACTCGCGCGATCCATGCGGGCCAGGAGCCGGATCCAACTACGGGCGCTATCATGACGCCGATCTATGCCACGTCCACTTACGTGCAGCAGAGTCCGGGCGTGCACAAAGGCTATGATTACGCGCGCAGTCATAACCCGACGCGGTTTGCATATGAGCGATGTATTGCGGATCTGGAAGGCGGCGCGCGCGGGTTTGCTTTTGCCTCAGGATTAGCGGCTACAGCGACGCTGCTCGATTTACTGGATTCCGGTTCGCATGTGATTGCGGGCGACGATCGGTATGGCGGGACATTTCGTTTGTTTGAGCGTGTGCGGCGAAGGTCGGCCGGGTTGGATTTTACCTTTGTGGATTTGGATAATCCTGACGCGCTTCGTGCCGCGCTTAAGCCGAATACCCGGATGATCTGGTTGGAAACCGTGTCGAACCCGATGCTGAAGCTGGTGGATTTTGTGGCAGTCCAGCGGTTTGCGGGAGAACACGGAATCTTAACGGTCGCTGACAATACATTCGCAAGTCCATGGGTGTTGCGGCCTTTGGAATATGGCTTCGACGCGGTGCTTCATTCTGCCACCAAGTATTTGAATGGGCACTCGGATGTGGTGGGCGGCGTTGTTGTGACGCGCGCCGATGAACTCGGCGAGAAGGTGGCATTTTTGCAGAACGCGGTGGGTGCGATTGCGGGACCGTTCGATTCTTTCTTAGCGATGCGTGGGTTGAAGACCTTGCACTTGCGAATGGAGCGGCACTGCGAAAACGCGCAGAAGCTGGCGGAATGGTTGGAGCGGCATCCGGCTGTGGAGCGGGTGCTTTATCCGGGATTAGCTTCGCATCCGCAACACGAGTTGGCGCGGCGGCAGATGCATGGGTTCGGTGGCATGATCTCCGCTGTCCTGCGCGGCGGTCTAGAGGGCACTAAACGAATGTTGGAACGGTGCAAAGTTTTCGCATTGGCGGAGAGCTTGGGCGGTGTCGAAAGCTTGATCGAACACCCAGCGATCATGACGCACGCAACAATACCGGCAGACCAGCGCGCGGCGCTGGGAATTTCGGATTGCCTGATTCGACTCTCGGTTGGCGTGGAAGACCTTAGCGATTTGCAGGAAGACCTGGATCAGGCATTGCGCGGTCAGTGACAGCACCGGATTTGGCTAGTTTCACCGCCAGATCGAAAGCGCTAACCAGACTGCGGGTGGAAGCCACACCTTGATAGGCGATGTCGAATGCTGTTCCGTGATCGACGGAAGTCCTGACGATCGGTAGCCCCAACGCCACGTTGACTCCGGCCTCGAAGTCCAACAGCTTGAGCGGGATGTGGCCTTGATCGTGGTACATGCAGACGATTGCGTCGTATTTTTGCTTGCGAACCGCCAGGAAGAAGAGCGTATCCGGGGGAAAGGGACCGTCTACCGGCATTCCTTGCTTCTGCGCCCACTCGACGGCGGGCCGGATCTCTTCTATCTCTTCCCTGCCGAACAAGCCGTTCTCACCGGCGTGTGGATTCAGTCCTGCGACCGCGATGCGCGGGTTGGGCTTGAGCCGGCAGACCGCATCGGCGGTGAGTTGAATGATCTTCTCGATTCGGGGACGCCGAGCGGCTTCGATAGCTTGGCGCAGGGAGACATGAGTACTCACGTGCGTGACGATGAGTTGATCCGACACCAGCATGATGGTGACGTCCGGCGCACCACAGACTTCTCCGATCAATTCCGTGTGACCGGCGAATTTCGGGTCGGTGAGCTGGGTCGCTTCTTTGTTTAGCGGGAGCGTCACCATGGCTGCGATCTCGCCTGTTAGGGCATCGCACGCGGCGGCGATCACGTACTCGCGGCCCGCGGCTCCTGACTGCTTATTGATCTGGCCGGGAGTAATCTGATCGGGTTGCATGAGTTTGAAATCGCGAACATTGAGGACACCTTCCCGCCAGTCTGTAGAATGATGGATTGGGCGTAGCGGCACCTCGTACGCTAGCTTTCGATTGCAGTACTCCAAAACGGACATGTCGCCATAGACAATCGCCGGCCGCGATAGTTCCCCTTTGCGGAACGCGTTCAGCACAATTTCGGGTCCGACGCCGCTGGAATCGCCCATGGTGATTCCGTAAATTTCGTTATCGGTCATTCAAGGTCTTCTTGATGGTCATGAGTAGGTCCGGACTGCCGAACCCGCCAGCCTTCGTAATCAATATTGTCCGCCGTCCTTCGATGCGGGTTACGGGAACGCCGGTTACTACTTCGCCGAGCGGGTACAAGATTGGGCGGCCGATTGCGTCGATCAAATCAAAAGCGGTGTCGCCGCCGAAAACTATCAATGCATCGGGAGTGTCTGCGGCAAGCAGGGCGGCTACGTCACGCCCGGTTCGTGAGGGCGATTCGCGCCAGCCTTTTGTTAGCAGCCCGGCGTCGTGGGCATTTCGTATTTGCTGAGCCGACATGTCGTGAAGGCTTCCGTTTACTACCAGGCAGGTTCCGATCTTGGGGAGGCGTATCATCGGGGCCGGTTGTAGGTCCAACTGGTGTGCCAGTTCGGCGGCCACCGAGGCTGGGCCGGCGATGATCCGGACGCGGCTGTCGTGAAGAGCAAGCCGAACCGAATTGGCCACGTGTTCATTCGTTTCGCCATTGAAAACTTCGACACCGGTTCCCTCGGGAACCGCTCCGTCCGTTATCGGATTTAGGGGATCTCGTGCAAATTGAGTCGCTTCGAGAGAAACGCCGTGGACGTAAAGACGCCCATGCCGGACGACTCGGCCCATGGCGGGATAGGCTGGCACGTACGAGGTGCGGGCGCCGCCAAGGATTTCGGAGAGGGCCTCCATCTCCGCGACGATATTGCCGCGCAAGGTGGAATCGGTCTTCTTGTAAATAAAGTCGGCTTGTCGGCATTCCGTGGCGATATTGCGAATGGCTTGGGCCGCTGCGTCCGATAGGAGGTGGCGCGATTCGGTATCGATGATGGCGGTAGGGGAGTTGGGAATCGGCCCTTGAAATCTGACAGTCGCCCCGAGCAGGGCGCCGGCTTCCAAAGCACCGGTCAAGTCATCCGCAATTCCTAGGAGTCGCAAACATTGAGTCTAAGATTTCTGCGAACTTTTTGGGCTGGCGCTCGTCTAAGTAGGCGTATGAAATACACACTTAACATCGCAATCCTCTCTGTAGCGGCAAGTGCGATCGCTGCGGCGGCCACGTATCGGGTTTCCATCCCGGTGGCTGTCGTGCTCGATGGCCATGAGCTAAAGCCGGGAGACTACCGCGTGGAAGTCGACAACGATACTGCTGTTCTTCAAAAGGGCAAGCAAAAAGTAGAAACCAAAGTTCGGACCGAAACGGGCACCGAGAAGTTCTCGTCCACCAGCATTCGCTATGTGAAAAATGGTGAGGACAAGTACAACATGGCGGAAATCAGCGTCGGCGGTACGAAGACGAAGCTGGTGTTCGACGCTCCGAAAACGGGTAACGCCGGGCTGTAAACCTGATTGGGTGGCGTTAGTGCCCGGTCTTCAGTAGTGATCAAAATGCCGTCCTTCGGGGCGGCATTTTTTTACTTAAGAGCTACTGTCTTGCCGGTTTTGGCGGAAGTTCGCGCCGCGTCCAGGATTTCCGTTACCACCATGTTGTTCGCTAGAGAGGAGAGGCCGGAGGGAGCCGCTTTGTCGCGAACGGTGTGGACCAGGTAGGAGATAGAGTCGTGCGCGTTCGCCGGGAGGTTGGACGGCGACGGGTTCGATTCGGTGGACTGATTCGGCAGACGGACGCGAAGACTCTTCCCGCCGGTCGCGACCGTATAGCCGGTCTCCCCATAGACTTCGAAGTCTTTTCGCGCGAATGGCCAGTTCCATGAACCTTCTATGACGCCCTGTGCGCCGGGGTACTCAACCAGGATGGTCGCTTCGTCATCAACCGGGTTGTAAATCGCAGGCTTATTGGTTTGGGTAATCGCGGTGATCTTCGATGGTCGCTGGCCATCCATCAGCCAAGTCATCAGGTTAGCGCCATAACAACCGAAGTCGAAGAGCGCTCCCGCTCCGTTTTGGACCGGGTCGGTGAGCCAATGGAAAAACTCAGCCTGTACGTGGATTTCACGCGGACCTTGGTGCCCATCCATAGCAACCATCCGGCGAATCTCGCCAATTGCGTGCTGGTCCTTGACTAACTTCCAAATTTCTCCGTGACTCTCATACCAGGTTGTTTCGTAATTGATTACGACGGGAATACCGGCTGCTTCCGATGCTTTCTTGATAGCCTGCGCGTCGGCGACGGTGGTCGCTAGCGGCTTTTCCATCATTACTGGGATTTTGTGTCGCGCGGATATTTCCACCACCGAACGGTGGCCAGCGGTGCTGGTGAAGGTAGCTACTGCGTCCGGTTTTGTTTGCTCGAGCATGCGGTCAAGAGACGTGAAGCGCGCATTGGGGGGAAGCTTGGCAGTACCACCGTACTTCGCTACGAGCGCCGGGTCGGGGTCGAAGACCGCAACAATCTGAACTTCAGGATGGTTCGTCGCGAGTTTGAGGAAGCCTGAAACATGCCCGTGAACAAGACCGGCGACAGCGATGCGAAAGGGAGGATCGGCGGGGCTTGCAAGAAGCGAGGCAGGAAAGAAGGCGAGAAGGAATGCAGTAAGAAAAAAAACCCCCCTGCATGCAACCCGCAAGCGATCCGAATCCCAGGCCTTTAACTGCTGATCACAGCGGCTCCCGCAAGCACGTTGTCCCATAAGCCTAAAACCGAACTCGCCAGCCTGTTGCAGCAGAGGGCAGGTTGGAAAGTACTTCTTTGATTCCATCAACAAATAGCAACCTCCGGGCCAATAGTCAATCCCCGCAAGTCGATGAAAGTAGAGGGCTGAGACATTTCTTGTAAGCGATCTGGACGGCAGCTGGTATGCCACAGTTGTGTCAGTGTGACACAACGTGCGGAAATGATAAGAAGTGAAGGGCTATGCCGCCGTTTTTTTGCTGATATTCTCGTGTCTCTCAGGGGATTGCCGTCTCTTATGGTCGCAGACTCCCAAGACCGGGACCGCCGACGGCACAGAGCCGGAAACTTTAACCATCTATACGGAGCATCCGAGACTTTTCCTGCGAGCGAACCGGCTGCGACTGTTACGGCGCGAGCGAGAGCGGAAGTCACTTCGCTGGGAACAGTTCGATCTCCTGATGAAGGGCGGCGCTCCCTTTCAGGAGCCTGGGTTTGCGGACGCGCTGTACTACCGTGTTGCCGACGATAGAACACATGGCAGGCAGGCAGTCGATTGGGCCTTAAAGAC
>CAXSIG010000091.1:0-1080 GCA_964237255.1 uncultured Bryobacteraceae bacterium | reverse complement strand
GCTTCCGACGGCGATGTTCGTCAGATGGCTTTAGTGTTCGATTGGTGCCAAGACTTGTTTTCTCCTGCCGAAGTGAAGGCCTTATCCACGCGGTTAGAGCGCGCTCTTGCGGCAAAGCCGGGATTGTCGGTTGAGAACGAGCGGTCTCGATTGCTGGCGTCGATCGCTCTGGCTGAGCATTCTCCTCAAATTTCGGCGGCGGGGATTGCGGACTTTTTCAACCGCGCCTGGAAGCAGAGATTAAGCCGCCTTCGCGCGGCGCAAAGCCCTATCCCGCTAGACCAAACCTTTGCTTTCTACGAAATATTGCATGCAGTTCGCGACAACCTGAATGTTGATTTGCGCGAGGCGGATCCCGTTTATTTCCGGGACGTTCCCATTGGACATCTTCTTTCCAACTATCCGGCCGCCTTTCCCGCAGCGGAGAGCGAGTATCGGATCACAGCAAAACCCGGAGTAGGCGAGCCGGATTTGAGGACGGCGGTGGCTGCTCGCGCGGCGGAACTGGCGATGGTGGCTTTCGACGCTAACTCGCCCGAGACGCAGGTGCTGCAGGGCTGGCTGATGAATGATCGGTTTCTAATGCGGGGGACTTACGGCATTCCGTATGAGTTTCTCTGGGCGAATCCGTATCAGCCGGGTCTGAGTTACTATCACGTGCCGCTGGTGTTTCACGACAACATTTTCGGGCGGCTTTATGTTCGCTCGAATTGGGAGGATTCCGCGGATTGGCTGGGGTTTGTCGATGGCGAACTTCAGTTGTTCGGGGATGGAAAGATTACGATGCTGAATCCCGAACTGACGCGCGAGCCATTGGACCTGGAAGAAGCCGTCGTGTTCTTCGGGAAGACTGCCAGGCGATTCCAAACCCCGGCACGGGATGTTGTCGACGTTTTTATCGTGGGACTAGAGCCAAAGCGCATTTATCAGGTGGAGATCGATTCCGAGGAGATGCAGGAGGAGCAGTCCGACCCAGGTGGAATTCTCTATCTGAAAGGCCTGAAGGGGAGTACCGGAATTCGTTTCCGCTAGTACGCCCACCGCCACAGGGATGCGCCTGCCGTGTAGCCGGCTCCTACG
>CAXSIG010000090.1:8969-11988 GCA_964237255.1 uncultured Bryobacteraceae bacterium | reverse complement strand
TCGATCACGTGTTCCTGTTTACCGGTCTTCAGGTTTGGGAACTGCCGAAAAGCCAGGAGGATGAAAACCCCCAAGCCGGGCCACATTCCTTCATCAACATGCGATCGCCCTTTGCCGAACTGAGCATCGTCAAGGATGTCGGAGGCGGCGTCGGACAGCGATGGGTGAATCGGGATCCCGAGTTTCTGTTTCGCGTTCCGGAGCGTCCGGCGCACTTCGAAATGAAATACTCGGTGCCCAATGCGGTCCTCGATCAAGTCAAGACCCTCGATATCGAGACCTGGGTCGCAGGTGAGCCAGCGCCTTCGGTGCACATCACCGAAGCGAAAGACTATACATACACCGCGCCGATCCCCGTGAAGGCGAAGACCGGCGAAGTAGTGTCCGTCCGATTCCACATGCGCAGTACCTATGTGGACAAAAACGACGGCGCGAAGCTCTCGTTTCTACTTACGAGTCTGGGTTTTGTTCCGGATTAGGAGTCTCGTCCTCAACTGGCGGCGGTTCCTCTTTTGAAGCTTTGGCGCGTTTCGTTGTTGCGCGCTTCGTCGGCATCTTCCGGGCGGCCTTCTTCGGCTTCTCCGGTTCAGGCTTCGGTTCAGGCTCGGGCTGCGGCTCCGCTTCCGGCTCCGGTTGTGGTTCGGGCTGTGGCTCCGGTTCGGGCTCCGCCACGTTTCCGGTTAACTCGAATTCCTCTTCCGGCTCCTCGATATCCCCCTCTTCCAACTCTTCGTCGGCGTCGGGTGTTTGCATCGAGTTGGAAAGGCTGGGAGCGCGCGCCACAGTCTTGCGCGGCGCACGCTTCACGCGAGGTTCACGGGCCGTAGGCTGGCCCCTCACTACTGGCTGCAATTCATCCTCGGGTTCCGTCTCGCGCGGTGGGGGCGCATCCGGCAAAGCGGGTGGGTGGAACTCCGTTCCGAGTAATACCTGAATGCCGTTCTCGTCGGGCTGGATCTTGACGACGCCCTTGTCCTGGGCGAAGTTCAACATCTCGATGAATTCCTGGAACCCAAACTTCTTCCAGTCGAACTCAGGCTGATCGTCCTTGAACCAGTTCAGCAAGTCATCGGCAAGCGCGCCTTCTTCCATTTCAATGCGATGATTCTCGAGAACATCGCGAAGAACCGGAAGCGCATTTTCGGGCCGCACGGTTTTCTCCGTGCCGCCGCTCTTGCGCGAAATCATATAGCGGCCTTCGCCGCCGGTGACGGCGACGTAATCGGCGCGCTTCAGCTTATCGACGAAATCCGTGAACGATCCGGCTCCGTAGGCCTTTTCGCTAAAGCTGGAATCCAGCTGCAGCATGGTGGATTTCAACAAGCCCAGTTGAGGCCGTACTTCGCGGCGTTCCAAAACCTGGAGCGCGCGGTCCACCAGCGGCATAGCCTGTGCCAGATCCAAAGCGGGGGGACGTCCACGGCCCTGTTGACCGCCCTGGCGCTCCTGCCGATCCTTGTATCCGAACTTTTTCTCGCGGAACTCGCGGCGGTCATGTTTCTCGTAGGGGCGAGCGAACTTCTCCGGCGCCGGTGGCGGCACTGCTCCCGCTTCCGCAGGTTGCGATCCCCCGACAGCCAAAGAGTCGCCGGCAGTCGGTTGTTGGAACAACTGCTGTTGCCGATCGTTCCGTTCCGGTCGCGGCAATTCATCCATCAACGACTCGTAGCTGATGAACTCATGGCAGTTCTTCTGAAGAATGGTGCTGGTGAAGGCACGTCCGCCGACAACGAACACCACCTTGTCGTACTGCTTCAGTTTGTTGACCAGGGCGATAAAGTCACTATCGCCGCTGACGATCGCAAAGGCGTTGATGTGATCGTGCGTGAATGCCATCTCAAGAGCATCGAGGGCAAGATTGATATCGGCGCCGTTCTTATCGCCCCGCGGCGAGGGATCGCGCTGCACCATCTGGACGGCGTGCTCGCTGAGCGCGCGCGTGTGAGTGTCCTGCCGTCCCCAATTCGCGTAAGCGATTTTGGTGACGATCTCCCCGCGTTCCTTAAGAGCTTCGAGCACGCTCGAGACGTCGAAGTCACGCTGCAGGGTAGACTTGACGCCGATTTCGATGTTGTCGAAATCGATGAAGACCGCAATTTTTAACTGCTTTTCCATTCGTTACTGTTCCTTATGTTGCCCAACGGCATCTCGAATGAACCGAACGATTCCTTCGAGCGGCGCTCCGGGCTGAAATACTTCCGATACACCTTGCTGCTTTAATGTTTTAGCGTCCTCATCGGGAATAATGCCCCCGACGATGACGTGTACATCCGTCATTTCCTTCTCACGAAGCAGTTGCATCAGCCGGGGAACGATCGCGTTGTGCGCGCCCGAAAGAATGGACAGCCCGATTACCTGGACGTCCTCCTGGAGGGCGGCGTTGGCAATCATCTCCGGAGTCTGACGCAAACCAGTATAAATGACTTCCATGCCCGCGTCACGAAGAGCGCGAGCGATGATCTTGGCCCCGCGGTCGTGACCGTCCAAGCCAGGCTTGGCGACCAGGACTCGGATGGGCGTTGTCAACAGCTTCATGTTACCAGTGCGGGGGTTTAGGATTTGGGCGCTTTCGTAGATCGAAAGACGAGCGCGGCGGGTTGCAATCCCGTTTGCTGGTTATTGGAGGCGCGGACCTTCCGGGTCAAAGCGCCTTCCGCTCCGCGACGCTTCTCATCGCCTCATCAATTTAAAGTCGGGCTCGTTGGTACTTATCGGGCGGGCGTCCGAAGCGCTCCTCCAAATAGGCCCTTTCCTCAGCTTCATCTGTCACGAGGAGATGCGCGGCCACCGCCAGGTCGGCAATTCACGTACGGAACCAGCCGGTAGCGAGTGGGCGGAATCCCAATTTCTTCGAACACGCCGGGGACAATAAAGTGTGACTACCGCTCCCATTTTGTCGGTCCAATACGTCGAGGACCGAATCGCTCCTTTGCGTACGCGACTGGCCGGGCATTCCGTTTACCAACGGATTCGCACCGCTAACCACCTGCGCACGTTTATGGAGTTCCATGTCTTTGCG
>CAXSIG010000090.1:7308-8959 GCA_964237255.1 uncultured Bryobacteraceae bacterium | reverse complement strand
AATTCAAGTGGAATGACGGGCATGAGAGCGGCATCCACGCGTGGGAGTTTCTGCGTCGATTGGATGAGAGGACATGATGAGCTTCCACTCGGATCGATTGAATGCGCTGCAGGCAAGGCTGCAGCCCTATTACGACAGGCTTGCGTCGCACCCGCTCTATGGGTCACTGGAAAGCGTGGAGGACCTGCGGGTGTTCATGGAGTCGCATGTGTTTGCGGTTTGGGACTTTATGAGCCTTCTGAAAGCACTTCAGCGCGAGCTGACTTGCGTTTCGATTCCCTGGCGTCCAACGCGCTGGCCGGACAGCCGAAGGTTCGTCAATGAGATCGTGCTGGGAGAGGAGAGTGACACGTTCAAGGGGCGCACCATCAGTCATTTCGAACTGTATCTGGAGGCAATGGAGGAGATGGGAGCCGATACGCGCGCCATCCGCCATTTGCTCCGCGGTATTGAAGCGGACCCGAACGCGCCCGTGCTCGGGCTGATGGAGACGGTCGCTCTACCGTCCGCGGCGCGCCGGTTTTCGGCCGAAACGTTTCGGGTAATTGAATCCCGCAACCTGAGCGCCCTGGCTGCCGCATTTACGTTCGGACGGGAGGACGCGATTCCGGACATGTTCCGTCAACTGGTGAAGCGTGTGGATCGGGAGAGCGCGGGGTCTTTGGGCAAGTTTGTCTGGTATTTGGAACGCCATATCGAATTGGACGGTGACGATCACGGCCCGCTCTCTCTTCGGATGGTTGCCGATATCTGTGGGCAGGACGAGGAACGTTGGGAAGACGCTTCACGGGCCGCTGAAGCCGCGCTCCAGGCTCGTCTGGCGCTTTGGGATGCGATCGCTCGCGAGTGTGAAGAGTAGTCAGCCGCTTCGAAATGTCTTTGTCCCGATTATTTGTTGATCGGGGTCTACCTTGAGCCAAAGCAGCGCACCAAGAGCAAGTAACAACGCCATGGGAGCGAACGGCAACGTGTAGCTGTGGTATCGGTCGACGATATAGCCGAAGGCCAGCGAGGATCCAAACGATCCAACCTGAGCGGCGGTATTCATGGCGCCGACCATCGCGCCCGCGTACGGACCTCCGATATCGAGACACACCGCAAACATGATGGGTTGCTGAAATGTGATCCCCGCGTACACCAGGGACAGCAAAATCATGGTGCCTATCTGTTGCTGAGTGAACATCACGGCCACGGCGCATAAGGCCGCAATTCCCAGGCTCACCACGCCAATAGAGCATCGCCCCCATTTCAGTCCAATCTTCCGGACCAGGCCGTTACTCACCCAGCCTCCGGTGAAATTCGCAAAGCCGGCCACCAGAAACGGAAGCGAAGACAGAAGCAGGTCGTTCTCGCTGTAGCCGCGCGCCTTCACCAGGAAGGTATGAAACCAGGATTGAAAGAAGTAGAAGGTGTAGACATAACAGAGAGCCACGCCCAACGTCGCCCAGAAGTTTCCGGAACGGACGGCAACTCCCCACGGGAGCTTTTGGTGCGTATATTCCACCTGACCGGCTTCCTGTTTCTCCGTAGGAGAATCTCGAAACCATCCGTACCAGACAGCACTCCAGATCGCGCCAAGAATTCCGAACAAGTAGAAGGACGCTCGCCATCCGTAGTGAGCCTGAATCGGTACGACTAGAAGAGGAGCCAC
>CAXSIG010000090.1:0-7298 GCA_964237255.1 uncultured Bryobacteraceae bacterium | reverse complement strand
TCCCCCTACCTGCGCGGCGGTCAATATGATTCCGAATGCGCGGCCGCGCTCCTGAATCGGAAACCAACGCGCTATAACGATCGCGGCATTTGGATAGGCGCCCGCTTCTCCAGCGCCAAAGAGAAATCGCGCAGCCAGAAGCGGATAGTAACCGGATACCAGACCTGTGATGGAAGTAAATGCCGACCACCACAAGACAATTCGCGTGAGAACCAATCTTGGTCCGATGCGGTCGCCCAGAATTCCCGTGGGAATTTCGAATGCGGCGTACGAGATAGTGAAGATGCCCGCGACCCAACCCCAAGCGACGGGGCCGATTCCCAGAGCCTGCTGCATACGCGGGCCCGCTACGGAAATACACACGCGGTCAAGATAGGTGATGACAAGCAGTAGAGCGAGAAGCCCTAGCACTCGATTGCGGTATTTTGCGCTTGTCGCTTCGCCGAGCAGAAGCTTAAGCTAGCACGCCGGAACGATCGCTAAGAATCAGACAACCCGGCGCGCGAATCCACCCGGCTCAAGCGATGGAGGAGAAACTCGACTTCCGTTTTCGCCATCGCCGAGAGAGCGCCGCCCGGCTTGCGTTGTGCATCGCAGGAAAGAGCACCACGACGCATCAACACATATTTCCGCACTGCTAATCCAATGGTCGGCTGCTGCTCATAACGGAGCAGCGGCAGATGTGCGTCGAACAGATCGTGCGCTTCCTCGCGATTACCGTCCGCCGACAAGCGAACTACATCCGCCAGCATGTCGGGAAAGCAATAGCCGGTCATGGCGCCATCGGCACCGCGCTCCATTTCGAAATCTAGGAACAACCCGCCGTTGCCGCAAAGGATTGCGATCCGGCGCATGGAGCCATCGCGCTCAAAGCCTCTCAGGGCAGAGATCTTTTCGAGGCCCGGCCAGTCTTCGTGCTTCAACATGACGCAGGACGGATTTTCATTCACGATCCGGCGAATGACTCCCGGCGTCATCACGACCGTAAGTGTCAACGGATAATCCTGCAACACAAACGGAATCGAGGGGCCGATCGCTTCCACAGCCTGCCCGAAATATCCGACAATCTGGTCGTCCGTACGCAAAGCGGGCGGAGGAGCGATCATCACGCCTGCCGCGCCTGCATCCATCACCGAGTTGGCGAGAGAAGTCATCGCAGCGAACCCCGGTGCGGATACTCCCACCACCACCGGAAGCTCTTTCGCGCGACGGATGACCTGCGTTGCCACCGCGAGCGCTTCATCCTGTCGCAGCTTCGGCGCTTCGCCCATAATGCCCAGCACGGTGATGCCGGTGCAACCGCATTCGCTATAGAAGTCGGTCATGCGGTCGATGGAGGGAACATCAATCGATCCGTCGGAGTGAAAAGGCGTTGGCGCGATGGCAATAACGCCCCTGGTATTGGAATCGAGCGGCGTGCGGGATTGTTGCCACTACCATAGCAGCGGAAAGACTGATTTCGCGGTTGACGGATGCTTCCGGCGTTCATTACACTACTTGATAAGCAAGACCCCGCCTGTCTGGCCGACGACCTTTCTCCGAATGGCGCAGCCTACCTCCTTTCTTCCTAAACTCATCTCCTTTGCTGTCGCGGTTGTTATGGCAGCTCCTTTGTTCTGGGTGCCCGTAGCAGCCAGCCCGCAACTTCCTCCGCCCTCGCTCGCCTCCCAGCAGGCAATGCTCAAACAGTATTGCGTCGGCTGCCATAGTCCGCAGATGAAGTCCGGAAATCTGGTTCTCAACCCGCAAGACTTGGCCGATCTCGGAAGTCACTCCGCCGCCTACGAAAAGGTGGTTCGCAAACTGCGCGCCGGTGTGATGCCGCCGGCGGGCGCGCCCCGTCCCGCAACTCCCGCTTATGACCAGTTCACTTCCTGGATTGAGCAAGGTCTCGACACCTACGGCGCGTCTCACCTGAATGTTGGCCGAACTGAAGCGCTCCACCGTTTAAACCGTGCCGAATATCAGAATGTGATTCGGGACCTCCTCGGCCTGGACATCAACGCCACCGACCTTCTTCCCGCCGATGACGGCAGCTACGGATTTGACAATATCGCGGGCGTCCTGAAAGTGAATCAGACCTTGATGGAGCGGTATCTCTCGGTGGCTGGTGTCATCAGCCGTTTGGCCGTGGGTGAGCCGCCGAAGTCTCCCGAGGCAATTACCTTCCGGCTCTCCCCCGCCCTTCCGCAGTATGACCACATCGATGGTCTGCCGTTTGGAACGCGCGGTGGTGCGGTGATCCATCACGTGTTCGCGGCGGATGCCGAATACGATATCCGGGTCCAATTGCAGCGCGCGAGCGGCGCAACCATTAGTGGCCTCAGCGAGCCACACGATATGGAGATCAGTCTCGATGGCGCGGAGGTCAAACGTCTAACCGTGAAGCCGGTGAGCGGAGGTGCGCGCGCAGGCGGTGCGGGGAGAACGGCGGCAGCAAAAGTAGTAGGACCCGTGTCTGCCGCTCCCATTGAGGCCAAGAAAGAAGCCGATACCGATTTGCACTTCCGGGTTCCTGTAAAAGCGGGGCCGCGCGACATCGGCGTCGCTTTCCTGATGAAAGATCACGCCGAAGATACGAACATGCGCGAGCCGTTCAAGCGGCTTGATAACTCCGGCGGCAACGGGGTCAACCTGTCGCAACCTCATGTGGCCGCGGTCATTATCACCGGACCGTACGGCGTGGAAGGCAAGCCCGTATCGGCGCAGGATACGCCGAGCCGTCGCAAGATTTTCGTGTGTCATCCGGCGAGGGAGTCGGAGGAGACCCCGTGCGCGGAAAAGATCGTCGCCCAACTGGCTCGTCATGCGTATCGGCGTCCGGCTATGCCGACGGATATCGCACCTTTACTGGCGGCGTACCGGGATGGCCGGAAAGATGGCGCTTTCGATCAGGGCATTCAGATGGCGATTCGCCGTCTGCTGGTGAGCCCGGAATTTCTGTTTCGCGTCGAGCGGGACCCAAGCAACATTACGCGTCAGACTAACTACCGGATCAGCGATCTTGCCTTGGCGTCGCGCTTATCGTTCTTTCTCTGGAGCAGCATTCCGGACGATGAGCTGATCGATCTCGCCGCAGCCGGCAAATTGAACGATAAATCAACCCTTGAAGGGCAGGTTCGCCGCATGTTGGCCGATAAGCGATCGAAGGCGCTCGTCGACAACTTCGCCGGTCAGTGGCTGTACCTTCGGAATCTGCCCGCGTCCACCCCGAACCTGGACATGTTCCCGGATTTCGATGAAGGCTTACGACGCGACATGCGACAGGAAACCGAGCTCTTTTTCGGAAGCGTAATGCGTCAGAACCGCAGTGTGCTGACGCTGCTGAACGCGGATTATACCTACTTGAACGAGCGCTTGGCACAGCATTATGGAATTCCCAACGTCTACGGCAGTCACTTCCGGCGCGTTTCTTTAGGGGAGCAAGCTGGTATTCGCGGCGGTCTGCTTGGGCAAGGAAGTATTCTAACTGTCACGTCCCACAATGACCGGACTTCTCCTGTGGTTCGCGGCAAGTGGATTCTCGAAAACATTTTGGGCACGCCGCCCGCGCCTCCGCCCGCAAACATTCCCCCGCTGAAGCAGGACAACAACGTGAACGGCCGCGTGCTGTCCATGCGGGAGCGCATGGCCGTCCATACCACCAACCCGGCTTGCGCCAGTTGCCACGCCGTGATTGAGCCCCCGGGCCTGGCTTTAGAAAACTTCGATGCCGTCGGTGTCTGGCGCAAGGTGGATAACACGCCAGCCGTACCTTGGGTGCGGACCGAAGGCGCCGCGGCGATAGACGCTTCCGGCAAACTGCCCGACGGTACGAAGTTCGATGGTCCCGCGGAGCTTCGGCAAGCCCTGCTGGCGCGGCCGGATCGCTTCGTCACCACTCTGACCGAAAAGTTGATGACCTACGCACTGGGCCGCGGCATTGAGCCTTACGATTTACCTACTGTTCGTTCGGTCGTTCGGGATTCCGCCCAGAACGATTACAAGTTCACATCGTTATTAGTCGATATAGTTAACAGTCCAGCATTTCAAATGAGGAGATCGCTCTGATGCCGTTCGTTGAAAGAAAGTCCCTTCCCCGCCGTACGTTCCTGCGTAGCGCGGGTGCGGTAATGTTAGGCCTGCCGCTTCTCGACGCGATGGTTCCAGCCTTATCGGCGATGTCGAAGACGGCGGCGAAGCCCGTTCAACGGCTTGGCTTTTTCTATATTCCGAACGGGGTTTCGCAGCCCTACTGGTGGCCGAAGAACCCCGGGGTGGGCGCGGAGTTTGAACTGTCTCCCATCCTGAGTCCGCTGGCGAAGGTGAAGGATCAAGTCACACTGCTCGGCGGTCTGGCGCATCATCAGGCGGAAGGCCTGGGCGATGGCGATGCCGAACATACGCGCGCCAGCTCCGTGTGGCTCAACGGCGTTCATCCGAAGCTCACCGAAGGCGCGGATGTAGAGGCCGGTATCACGGTCGATCAACTCGCGGCCAAAACTTTGTGCAAAGATACTCAGCTCACTTCGCTTGAGCTCGCGCTGGAGCCGAACTTCATGGTGGGCAACTGCAATGACGGCTACAGTTGCGTGTACATGAATACGTTCGTGTGGCGCACCGCGACCAGCCCGCTTCCGATGGAGAACAATCCGCGCGTTGTGTTTGAGCGGCTGTTCGGCATGGGCGGTTCGGCTGCGGAGCGCATGGCCGAATTCCGGAAGAACAAGAGCATTCTGGATTCGGTGACGCAAGAAATGGCCGGCTTGCAGAAGACCTTGGGAGCGGGCGACCGCAGCATCCTGAGCGAGTATCTGGATTCCGTGCGCGAAATCGAACAGCGCATCAATAAGGCCGCCGCCCAGACCAACGGAACCGGCATGCCCGCGAATCTGGAACGCCCGGTCGGCATCCCGGAAGACTTCGAAGAACACGCCAAGCTAATGTTCGATCTGCAATGGCTGGCCTACCGCGCCGATATCACGCGCGTCACCACCTTCCAGATCGCCCGCGAATTCAGCAGCCGCTCTTACCCGAACATCGGGGTCGCCGATGGCCACCACTCCATCTCGCACCACACCAACGATCCGGTGAAGATTGAGAAGTACGCGAACATCTGCAAGTACCACATGACGCTGTTCAGCGGCTTCATCGACAAAATGGCTTCAACGCCCGATGGCGATGGTTCGCTGCTGGACCACTCCATGTTCCTCTACGGCGGCGGCATCAGCGATGGCAACAAGCATGACCATGCGAACCTGCCGGCGCTTCTGGTGGGCGGCGGCGCGGGCAAGTTGAAGGGCGGCCGCTACATTCGCTTCCCGGAACAGACACCCATGTCGAACATGTTCGTCAGCTTGTTGGATAAAGCCGGCGTACCCTGCGACAAGTTGGGCGACAGCACGGGTCCACTGCAAATGCCGCAAGGCTTGTCGGAGCTATAACGATGCGGCGCGTCGCACTTCTCTTGGTGCTGGCCGGCACGCTGAGCGCGGATTCTATCACCGTCCCGATTGTGGACGCGGCTCGTGATGGGAACAAGCTTGGCGTGGAAGCGATGCTGGCAAAGCACGCCGACGTGAACGCCGCCGAACCGGATGGCGGCACGGCGCTCCACTGGGCCGCGCGCATCGATGATGCCGAGATTGCGGCGCTGCTCCTCCACGCGGGTGCGGACGCTAACAAGAAAAACGCTTACGGCGTAACGCCGCTTTCGCTCGCCTGCACCAACGGCAGCGCGGTGATGATCGCGAAGCTTCTCCAAGCGGGAGCGGATCCGAATCTGGCGCTTCCGGAAGGGGAGACCCCATTGATGACGGCTTCTCGCACCGGAAGGGCGGACGCGGTGAAGCTGCTGATCGACCATGGCGCCAAGGTCAATGCGAAAGAACAGTGGCGCGAACAGACAGCCCTGATGTGGGCTGCAGCCGAGGGTCACACGGAAGCGGTCAAGGTTTTGATCGGCTCCGGCGCGGACATCCACGCGCGAGCCAAAGCGTTACCGCTGCTTCGCAATCCATTCGATGCTCCGGCTGTTAAGCCCCCCGCTGCCAGCTTGATTTCGGACGACAAGAACACGGCGGTTCCTGAGAATGAGCCGACGCCGGTGAAGCTACTAGCGGAGGAAGGCAAAGCTAGACCCGCCGCTAAACCACGGCCCACTGACTTCACGCCATTCCTCTTCGCCGTTCGCAATGGGCACATCGATACCGTGAAGGCGCTTCTTGCCGCCGGCGCGAACCCGAACGAAGAATTGGCGGACGGCACCAGCGCCCTGGTGATCGCCGCCATGAACGCGCGCTATGAACTAGGCGTCGTTCTTCTGGATCACGACGCGCGTCCCAATGCAGCGGGATCCGGCTTCACCGCACTCCATCAGGTGGAGTGGACCCGACGCCCGAACATTCATAAGACTCCGGCCGCCATTCCCTCCGGCAAACTGGATAGCTTAGGTTTCGCGAAAGCACTGATCGAACATGGCGGCGACGTGAATGCCCGTGAGACGAAGGAACCAAACGATGGCAATTTGGGCAAGCTGAAGCGCATCGGTGCGACTCCGTTCCTACTCGCTGCGAAGGCTGCCGATCCGGAGTTCATGCGCTACCTGCTGAAGCTCGGGGCGGATCCGCTGATTCCGACCAAAGAACACATCACGCCGCTTGAGGCTGCCGCGGGCGTCGGTATCTACCGTACTGCTGAAAGCCCGGGCACGATAGAAGAAGCGATGGAGTGCGTCAAGATCGCTTACGAATCCGACAAAGACGTCAACCATGTGGATGACATCGGACGCACAGCCATGCATGGCGCGGCGTTGCGCGGAGCTAATAATATTGTTCAGTTCCTGTTCGATCACGGCGCAAAGCTCGACTTCGTCGATAAGAAAGGCTGGACTCCGTTGGTGATCGCCGAAGGCGTTTTCTACCCGGACGTTTTCAAGACGGAAGAGCAAACCGCCGTGCTGCTCCGTAAGCTGGGAGCGAAAGAAATGGATGTGGCCGAATCGGTTCGCTATGCCGGAATGGATAAAGACGGCAAAGAATCGCCCGGCGGTTTCGACACCACAGTGGGACGCGGCGGCGGTTTCGAAATGCCGATGCCTCCCAAGCCTCCCGTGCCCGCAACCACCGGACAATAAATATGAAGCACTCCCGAAGAGCGATCCTTGCCGGTTGTACCGGCGTCGCTGTCAGCCTGCTTACGGCAACAGCGCAACAGCAAGGCAGGCGTGGCGCGAACAGCCCGTTTCCCGGAGGAACCAATCCGGACGGATCGCTTCGTCCCACTCCACCTTTGACGCGATTGTTCACGCAGGACGCGTA
>CAXSIG010000089.1:11492-12278 GCA_964237255.1 uncultured Bryobacteraceae bacterium | reverse complement strand
ATGAAAGCACGCGCCGGGTCTCAGGCAAATCGCATCGTCTCCTCGTTATGCCCGCTACATTAGCGCACAGTTGTGCATAATGAAGGTTTGGCGGTACAGGAAAGGGAAGCTGTTACTACAACATAAAGGACGTTGATCGGCATAGGGGCGGCGGTCACCCACCGACCCCTGCCACACCACCGTACGTACGGGTCCGTATACGGCGGTTCGAGAAGTTACGCCTTTACTCCTCGACCAACGAAGGGAGACCGAGCGATTTGAAGTAGGCGTTGGAAAGCCCGACAGAAAGGGCCTTTGCCTTTGCGAGATACCAGGGACCGAGTCCGCTGCCGGCAGTATTGTTTGCTAGCCGCTCTCGTACTCCCAGTTCTCTCAGGGCCTCACGACGACGGCGGGGTGTTTTCCACTGCCGCCACATCGCGGCCCTGAGACGCAGCCGGACCCAGCGAGTAAGCGGTGACAACACTTCAGGCGTTTCGCAGAATCCAAAATAGCCGCGCCAGCCCCGCATATACGGTGCCAGTTCCTCTATCGTTGTCATGCTCACGCCCTTTGCCCGTCGCGTGATCTCCCGGATTCGTCGCTTGAACCGATCCAGGGCCTTCGGCGCGATGACACGCTTGACCTCCGGACCGGCGCTGAAGCTGAACCCGAGAAACTTCCGTTCCTGCGGTTGCGCCACCGCGCTCTTCGCCTCATTCACCTTGAGCTTGAGCTTTTGCGTGATGAATTGCTTGACGCTTTCCATCACCCGTTGCCCCGCCCGCTCGCTGCGAACGTAAATAT
>CAXSIG010000089.1:1471-11482 GCA_964237255.1 uncultured Bryobacteraceae bacterium | reverse complement strand
CGCGCGCGCAGTGCTCGAAGAGCGTGCCGTCCTCTTCGCTCGTCTCCGGCGTGTCGAAGCGGTCGTGCACGCCTTCCTCCAGCGGCGGCCCGACGAGGAAGGGGATGCGTTCGTCGAGCACGAGATTGCTGAGCAGTGGTGAAAGTGGTCCTCCTTGCGGAGTCCCTTCCACGCTCGGACTGACCAACCCGTTCTCCATCACCCCGGCATTCAAAAATGCCCGGATCAGTTTCAACAGCCGCTTGTCCTCGGCCCGTTTTGCAATCCGACCCATCAGTTTGTCGTGATTGACGCGATCGAAGAATTTCTCCAGATCGAGATCAACGCACCAGCTGTAGCCTTCGGCGATATACTTTTGCGCTTGTGCCACCGTCTGCTGGGCCGACCGTCCCGGCCGGAATCCGTAGCTGCTTTCAGAGAACGCCGGGTCCCATTGCCGCTGCAGAACCTGCATCACCGCCTGCTGGATCAACCGATCCAGCACCGTCGGGATGCCCAGCTTGCGCATCCCTCCGTCCGGCTTGGGGATTTCCACCCGCCTCACCGGTTTCGGCTCATAGGTCCCGTTCAACAGTTGTTCCCGGATAGCTGGCCAACGCTGTTTCAGATAGTCGGTGATTTCACCGACGGTGATACCGTCGGCTCCCGCGCTACCTTTGTTCGCCTTTACTCGCCGCAATGCTTCCTTCAGGTTTTCTCGCTCACATACTTCCTCCATCAATCGATTCATGCTGACTGGGCTTTCGGGGTCATTCGCCGTCGAGAGCGATTCAGTCTTTTCCCTTCCCGCTTCGCGGGCTTCACCCTCTGAAGGGGAAGAGAAGTTCAGTTCGGTCTGAATATTCCGCTGCATTTCGCTCCTGAGATTCATGTCCTACTTGCCACTCTCTCGTTCGGGCCTTCAACCACCGTTCCCGGTTCGGCCTATCTGTTGACTCCGCCTTTCGGTATCGGAGTGCCTCACTAGCCTTGCCGACGACATGGCCTAATATGCCCTCTGCTGACTTCTGCTTTGCGGTCAGACCGCCTTTCGGCAGCCTCAGTCGCCTTCGCGACGCAAAGCAGATCTCCTGGGGTAAGCTCAACCGTCTTCTGTGCACAGCCGCCGGATCTACGCTTCGCATCTTTGATGGATATGGACTTTGCGGTAAGTTGCCCGCTCGTCCGACGCTAACGCCTTGTATCCGGTTCTTGTCCATTGACTCGCACTTTTGATCCATGCTTCTTTTAGACCCCGCCTCGCGACGGTAGCCCTTGCATCATCACTAGCCCTTCACCTCCATCAGGTTGGGCAGAGGACTTTCACCTCCAAACTGCTGAGCATGCCCAGCACACAACCAAGCCGCGAGCGGCATTTAGCGAGCTTTCGGATTACGGCGACAGATGCGGGGGAGAAGAGCCGTCCCGAGCGTTTGCACATGGGCGATCGCGAAGAGATGAAGGGCGTTTATAGCCAGTTCGTATACCAGAAAGCCGGGGCTGTTTTGCTGATGGTGGAAGACTGCTGGGCGAGCAGCCGTTTCGTAAAGGCCTGCAAATCGATCTGAGGGAGCATCGCAATGGGAATGCCTCGATTGAAGACTTGGCGGCTGCTTTCAAGAAAGCCTCAGGCACGGACCCTGGGCCGGTTTTGCACAGCTTCCTAGATCAGAAAGGGATGCCCAACGTTCATCCGACGCTGCGATGCGAACCGGGCCAGACGCCCGCTTTGCATGTCGAACCAACAGGCTGGATTGTGCCTGTCTGCTGGACTTCAGGCGAAGGCACCGAATGCGACGTGTTCACCACTAAACACTAGGATCCTCAGTTCAAGTCCTGCCTCCTATTATTTAAAGCAAATCCGAACGGCACCGGATACTATCGCTAGCTGATTTTGTAAGCGGCGGAGCAAAAATACGGTGAGCGGCGCAAGAGGGATGGTCCTGGGCGGAGGGAGGAAGATACCACGTGAAGGGAACCACGACAAGCGTGGTCTCACAAAGGGTTCCGCGCAGCCCATGAATCTGAGATTCTCAATCTTTTGTTTTCAACGCAATCGTAGATACAAGAATAATGTCTACGGCCCTTAAAGCTGAGATTGTGTCGGTTTGACGCTGAGATCAACAGCAGCCCCGGCCTTCTCAACCATCTGCGATGCTAAAAGATAAATAGTGACCATCCACCCTCCGGAGTTCCTCGTCTATGCGCCTCCGTATAGTTACACTAGTGCTGGGTGCCGGGCATTGTATCGCCTGTGTCATATTCTGAACGAATGTGGCGCAACCGCCGCCATCTATCCTTGGTTTGAACCTCGATTGTCAAACCCCGATTGGAATACGCCGTTTTACGACGGACCAGTGGGAGATATTGTCGTGATCTATCCCGAAACGGTGCTCGGAAATCCGCTTTGGGCAAATAAGGTCGTGCGCTGGATGCTCAATTATCCCGGCGTCATTAGTGGAGAACAATTCTATGCTGATGAAGAGCTGGTGTTTGTGTATCTTCCAGCAATGCTTCCTCGCGTTAGCGCCTCAACACGTTATCCCCTGACCTTAGAACGAGTTTTAAATGTTGGCGTGATTGATCCCAAGCATGTCTATTCGGACAGTAGAGTTGAGAAAACGCTCGACTGCATCTTTACGTATAAAGGAGCTGCCCTTAAGGAACGGTTTCCTCCAAAGTTTTCTGGACCTCTTGTGTCCGTGGAGGACAACTCCCCTTCATTAGCATCATTGGGCGAGCTACTAAGAAAAACGCAAACTTTATACTCCTACGACCACACCAGTACGTTGCTGATGGAAGCCGTGATTTGCGGCTGTGATGTATATGCTATGCACACCGATGGTTCATGGCTGGATCCTCGGGCGTGCGGATGTCGTTATAACAAATATTGGCCGTCCGATTTGGTTGACAGCTACGCAACACACTTCAATGACAATGCGTCCGTGGTGGCTTTCATTCAATGCGTAAAACGTCAGTGGCCCGACGGTTTAGCGGATACTTTATTCTTAGCGTCTGGATTTTCAGACGATTTGTCGGAAGAAGGTGTTATAACATACTCAGTCGACGATCTAGGGAGTTTATCGAACCCGTTTGTTCCGCCTGTTTACCAGGAAATGGTAACAATGTTCAACCATGAGATCTTTCGAGTTAGAGGCTGGGCATTCGACACGTCTTATCGCGCGAAACTCGGCGGCGTAGAGCTAGTGATCGATCGCAAAACTTACCGAGTTCATTACGGGTGTGCCCGTCCGGATGTTGTGATGGCTTACAACGAGCGAGCATACCTTTACTGCGGTTTTCAATCAGCTATTCGTGGAGCAGCCCTTGGCGTTGGTATTCATGAGATGTGTCTGCGATTTATTTCACACAATCTGCAGTCTTACGCTGAAACGCCTTCTATGCTACTGGCGATTGTTGATTCACAATCAGGCGTGAACATTAGACATAATGCTTAATTCGGCTAACGTACTCTGCTCTTCATTATGTTGCGTTGGGTGAAGCAAAGTCGGCTCTTTAGGGTTGAAGGTCAAAGCGACTGGATGTCCTCGCATGCCCAGATGCCGGTACGCGATACAGTGGACTCAAAGACCGTACGTATCTTCTTCGCGACACGAGACCGAGACAATCGCTCCCGTATTGCCTTTGTAGATGTTTCTGCAACACATCCTGAGAAAGTGCTGCGCATTAGTGATCGCCCGGTGTTGGACGTTGGAGAACTCGGCTGTTTTGATGATCGTGGCGTTCTGCCATCCTGGATAATAACCAGTGGTGGCAAAAAGTACCTTTTTTATATCGGTATTTCTACAGGAAGCACTGTGCCTGGCCGTGCTGCAGTCGGGATCGCGGAAAGTAGGGACGGAGGAGAGTCGTTTACTCGCATGTTCCCTGGGCCGATTGTAGATCGACACTCAATCGAGCCTCATTTTTGCACCGCGCCCTGTGTGCATCCCGGTTATCCGTGGCGTATGTGGTATGCGAGCGGAACTCATTGGGATATAGTCGATGGCAAGCCGGAGCCCGCGTACCTAATATGGCAGACCGACTCGGCCGACGGCATCGCATGGAATCGGCCTGGAAAACTTGCGATTAACTGTGTCGATTGTACTGAGGCAGGCCTTACTCGTCCCTCTGTGATAAGGGATCGCGATCGGTATCGCATGTGGTTCTGTACGCGGGGCCAGAACGACTTCCGAAAAAGCGGTCCAGCAGCCTATCGCATCGCTTACGCGGAGTCGGCGGATGGCTACAATTGGGAACGCATGCCGGTTCAGCCTGGTCTTCAGGTTACGAAAGATAGCTGGGACAGCGATATGCTTGCGTACCCTTACGTTTACAAAAATAATGGCCATCTCGAAATGCTGTACAACGGCAACGGCTTTGGCCAGTCAGGCTTTGGCTTCGCCGTTCTGCGCGATGACTAGCTTTTCCGGTGGATATCGATGCTAATCAGATCAGGAATCAACTTGTCACTAGTTTGCACAGAGGAAAATGTAGTAACACGCTCATGCCGCGCCATATTGAAATAATGCCAATGTAAAGCGCATAATGTGACAAAGGAGTGAAAGGGAATCGCTTCTGATCCAAGAGCAAGGTTTTTGCGAAAGTATGCATGAACGTACGCATAGAACACTCGGCAGTGGCCAGAGCGAAGCACGTCAAGCTCAAGCTTTGCCGCAGTAGTCACGGCGCCGGCAAGTCTGGCTGCAGCTGCCTTCCATTTCATTTTTTTGCCCATGCTTTTCGCAAGCGCGAATCTTCTAAGCCGAAACGCCGCCGAAGATCGGTAGCCATATAGAAGCCGATCAAAAAACGCAGATGGTTCGTACAGTCGCTCTAACAACTCGCGATGGCTTCTTTTCAACACTGCCTGGGTCATTTGCTTCGGCTTGAAAATCACCTCGGCGTCATCATTAATAGCTAGTCTCCCTTCTGCAAGCAGCCGGCTGTAGAGCGGCGTACCAGGAATTGGCATCAGGATGGCTACGATCGCCTGAGCGACTCCAGACTGTTGAATGAAGTCATACTGCTCATCGAAAATCCGTTCGTCATCACTGTCGAAACCAACAATGAACCCCGCTGTAATTACAAGACCGCCATCCCGAAGCCGTTTCACTTTCGAGTCAAGGCTGTCACCGGAAACGTTCTGATACTTCTTTGTCTCTTCCAGAGATTCCCGTCTTGGTGATTCCAGACCGACAAACACTTGCAGTATGCCAGCATCCACCATGAGACTGACCAATTCCGAGTCGTCAGCCAAGTTGACACTCGTTTCTGTATAGAACTGCATTGGATAGTTATGTGTTCGTTGCCAATCGATCACAAGTGGAAGCACTTCTTTGATCGCTTTCTTGTTCCCGATGAAGTTATCGTCTACAAGAAAGCAATAGGTAAATCCCGCGTTGCGAACTACATCGAGCTCGGTAATCAGCTGCGCGGCCGTCTTTAACCGCGGCTTGCGACCGAAAACAGTGATAATGTCGCAAAATTCGCACAGAAAGGGACAGCCTCGGGAAAACTGAACCGCTGCCGCAACGTAGTGTCTTGACTTGATGACGTCGTATCGCGGTGGCGGAACCCTTGTCATGTCGGTACGCTCACTCTGCGTGTAAACTTTTAGTGTTTCTCCTCCAGAGGCAAGTGCATTGAGAAACGCGGGCCACGTCTCTTCCGCTTCACCCAAAAATCGTACATCTGATAGATCAGCGAACTGTTCAGGCTCTGCCGTAACACAAGGTCCTCCCACGACGACCATGGGGGAAGATTGTTTCAAAGCGGTCAGAATCTCTCGCATTCGTTGTCGTTGCGTGATCATGCCTGTCAGCCCGACAACATCAAATGAGCAAAGACGGCTGAAGTCGATCGCCTCCACGTTTTCGTCAATCACAGTTACCGTGCAATAGTCCGGCACGAGCGCGGCCAACGCAGGCAGTGCGCCTGAAACTGTCCAACATCGCTTATCCGCTCCAATGAACGGCAACGTGAACTCATGACCCCAGAATGATGGTTCAAAGCGGGGATTGATAATACAGATGGATAAAGACCTGGGACTACTCATGCGAATGTCTCGCTGCCTTCACAAGGGCAAGAACCTTTGCGATTATCGCGTCTGGGATGTCGACTGCAACAGGAAGTCCGATTAACGTGTCCGCTAAATGTTCGGTATTCGGGCACGGGTCAGAGGCAATGGCTGCGAATGCCGGCTCACGGTGGAGACCTTGCCCATACCACCTGCGGTGTTCGACATTGTTACGATCCAGCTCCTGTTGAACTCGACTAGCCTCATTTGCATCGGCTGCCTGGAAAAGCACGTAGCTCGAAGCGATTTGTGGAGAAGTGATGATCCGGTTACCCAATCCATAGGCGGCAGAGTGGGAGTTATATGAGTCGGCTACTCTCTTAAACGTCTTGCGCTTTGCTTCCCAGCCGTCAAGTTCAGCGAGACCGACGGCCGCGTGATATTCGCTCATTTTTCCATTCGTTCCATTTCGAGTGCTGGACCGCAAACCTAACATTCCAAAATTCAGTGCCTGCATACAGTTTGTAAGGCGAGGTGGATCGGTACATACGATCGCTCCCCCCTCGCCTGTTGCAAATACCTTCGTTGCGTGAAGACTTAAGACGACGGGAACTCCACCAACACAGTCACTAGGATTCGTGAATAACGACTCGATGCCAGCGGCAGCATCCACCACTACATGAATGCCGGTTCGAATATGAAACTCTTCCCACGGACCAATGTCGATACGACGGCCATATGGGGCTACGACCACAACGACCCCGGTACGATCGATCAGAGGGTGGTTGAGAATACTGTTTACGTCGATTGACCACGTATGGGGGTCAACGTCGACGAG
Organism: uncultured Bryobacteraceae bacterium; assembly: GCA_964237255.1. Lineage (GTDB taxonomy): Bacteria > Acidobacteriota > Terriglobia > Bryobacterales > Bryobacteraceae > JALYXI01. The sequence continues at coordinate 4,646 of CAXSIG010000089.1, read as the reverse complement.
TTGGACCTCATACCCACACTGCAGGATCGAATGCAGAGTCCCGACAAAGGTGTAAGCGGGGCAAAGGCAGATCGAGCGCGATTTCTCTGCACGTCCTGATGTGCCCAGAATAGCCCCCACCAGCGCCGTTGTCCCGGAACTTGCAGAAGATACGACGGAAGTGTTGTGTCCGAAAGCGCGCGACAACCGTTGCTCCAAACGTTGAGCCATCGGTCCGTGATTGCTATACCATCGGTTCTTCTCGACGATTGCCATGTAATCGGCAATTGCCTCCGTGGCGGGCAGTCGAGGAACGCAGACACGAAGCTTTCTGCCCCCCAGCGACGTGGAGAATGGTTCAAAGTGTGAACGGGGAGCGTGCACGTATGCCTCGCTGACTTTCAACGCATATGCCATATATTCGTACAATCCGTAATCAGCCCGAAATCCAATGTGCCGTCCAGCCAAACGGTGAAGAAAGGCAGCCATTTTGTCGTAAGACACGTGAAAGAGGTCCGAACGATCCCAATCGACTGAAGTCGACATGACATTAAAAATCACCCCACGGCGAACGTAGGGCCAGACGGTACGAATCACAGTCTGTGTAAACGTCCACATTGCTTCGTAAGACAACGTGTGCTTTACAGTGAAGACACCATTTGCGACAAGGAGGTCACAATTCAAGACGGTCCGTGCTTGATTATCCGCCGCCAGCACATCTAACTCGTAAAATCGATCACAGGGATGTTTACGGCGAGCGTAGGCTAGGGCCTCGGCTGAACGATCCACGCCGACATACTCGACCATGCTTAGCCTTCGTTCCCGGACGTAGGTAAGCAGTTCACCAGTGCCACATCCGAAATCGCAGATCACAACTGGAGAGCCTGTTCGGACAGATAAGACGAAATCCACAACCGTCTTAAAGCGCGTTTCACGATCTTCTTCGCACGGCCAGCCAGCTCCTAAGGCGGTGTCGCTGTGAGCCGCAAGACGTTCCTGATAATAAGCAAAAACCCTGTCCGATACGAATTGCAAGTCGCTGCTTAGGACAGCATCTTCAAGACGCGACATCGCCTTTTATTTTATCTGATTGCGCAATTCAGAAATATTCAGATGGATCAAAGCATTCAACATCTGAAAAGCGGTACCAGAATAAGGGGGTAAGAAGCGAAGGTTAAGCCCGGCCTCTTGGAAACGAGCAGCGGAGTACAATTCAATTCCGCCTGGAGAATTTAGGTAATCGCTGCCGCCACACGCTTGGGTAATCGCGATTATCCGTTCTTCTCGCCGTAAGGAAGGATCAATGTCTAACGAGGAACTTCGCACAATGTTAGCCGGCAAGCCGAGTGCGTCCGAAACCAGTCTTAAACCGCGTTCCAGAAAGCAGACTACCCGGTCGAGGGGAGAATGGAGGTAGTCCAGCACGGCTGGTGCCAGTGGCCCGCGAGCTGTTTTCAGCCATTTATAACGGTCTAGACGCTTGTTCCACTCATAACAAGCGGTGTGAGCAAATTCCAAATCGCGGATCAGGATAGAACGGGGCTGATGAGTAAGCGGCAACGTTAGCCATTCTGTTTTGTTATGGTTACTTACAACTTGGCACCGGTGAACACGTCCCCGACGTGCGAATTGCACACAGTCAAAAAGAACAAAAGTGTGGGCTTGAGAGAGCAAACGGTAATAGCCTCCATAAGGAAAAAAGTATGGCTGCATTACTGCGATAGTCTTCTTTCCGTGCGGTACTGCTGGACAACTCTGGGCGTGGCGGGTGTCTGTCACAAAAATCGTTTTATGCGGGAAGCCGGGTAGTTACACTTATTAAATATCGGGCCACGAACCACCGATTCGTCTGGCAAATCTCGCTTAACCACAACCGCCGTATCGAGAAAACATCCGGCCCCGACTGTCACGCCACTTTCAATTCCCACACGGCCAGCCATAAAGGTTCTCTCGCCAACTGTAGCTGACCCGCCAATAGCAACCTGAGATGCGAGAAAGCAATAGTCCCCGACAGTCGCATGATGGCCGATGTGGTTGGAACTCCACATCATGACACCCGTACCGATTTTGCTGAAAGGCTGCAACACATTGCTTTCCAGGATGAAACAGTTCTCTCCGATGTCAGTCGTGTAGGAAAAGCAGGCTGGGTGAACAAAGCTGGTGAAGGTGTATCCTCGTCGCTTACCCTCTAAGTGACGATCACGCCGAAACTCATTAAGGCGCCGATAACTCAAAGGCCCTATCAATTTCACGCTTCCAGGCGGATAGTGCCGTTCCAAATCTTCCCATTCGACTAATGGAAGACCGCTGAAAGCATTGGCCTTCTTGTGTGCCGCGTCCACAGTGTAACCAACTATTCTGTCCAGCCCATGCGCGCCAATATAAACCCTGGCCACGTCAGCAATTTGGCCAGCACCGAACACCACAACGTCAGCCATTTGCGAGCTATTATGACACGTCCGTTAAACATTGACGCTGGCAGCAGTTTTACATGCTGAGCCTCCCGTGAATACAACCAGCGTCCACCTTGACCCATCGTTCCGCTATCAACTTCGTTATGGGCTCGTATGACAGCAGATATCGGAGATACAGTCGCGCGCACAAGTGAACAGTCCGCCCGGGTGCTGCCGTCCTTTGAAGGATTACTTTCGGTAATCCCCATCGGCTTCACCCTTACAGAGACCCGCCCCCAACTTCGCAGCTGACGTTCCAGGGGTGAAGGGGTAAGAAGCCCGGATTACTCCGGGCCTAGAACGGAGGATTCTATACTTACTCAACCTAGTATAAAGATACATTTGCTTCCAGCAAAGCTAGGTTTGCCTTTTGAGTTCTGCCCGTACTAAAGAAAAGGCCTTAGTAGAGTAACGTGAGTCTTTTCGATCAGTTAGAACTGTTTGTCGTACATTTGTTGTTATTCTTCGAATGTAGTTTCGGAGGATTTATGTTCAAACGACTTACACTTACTTTTGCCCTGGTCTTGTCTGCAACAACGCCGGCGCTTTCTACAACGATCACTCCCGGCAGTACAGTTGTTCCGTCACCGCTCAGCGGCGCTGGTTTAACTATGGTCTCGCCAATCATTTCCGGTATAATCAGCCCCGGAACGTTCACTGCCACTTATCAGACCGGAGTAGCTTCGGACACGAATAATATCTATTGTTCGGGCTGCCTTGACTTTTTGTATGCAATCTCTAGT
>CAXSIG010000089.1:0-1461 GCA_964237255.1 uncultured Bryobacteraceae bacterium | reverse complement strand
ATCGAACGCGTCACCATGTTCGATTTCGATAGCTTTCTAGCGAACGTCGGATACTTCCAGAGGTCTGCCGGTGACGTCAGCCCAGTAGAATCGGATCGCACCCTGACCGGCGGTGTTATTGGTTTTAACTTCGATACCACCGGTCTCGTTTCCGGACAGTCGAGTTCTGTCTTCGTAATTCAAACAAATGCCAAGGCTTACACCAACGGACTTTTCTCGATACAAGACGGGTCGGCCGGCACAGGTAACGCCTATCAGCCAACCTCGGCGACTCCGGAGCCTGGATCGCTTGCTCTTATGTTGAGCGGTCTAGGATGTGCAGCGGCTGGAGTTCGGCGGAAGCTCCGCAAGGTCTAGCAACAAAGACCTTGCACCGATATCGGTTCAGCCGTGATGCTAAGCATGACTAAATCGATTCGTCCGAATGCCCCGGCGAAAGTCGGGGCATTCTTTATAGGGACGAGTGGGTAGTGTCGTAAAGCGGTCGTAGGCGGCGCTGATAGGGTGAATGGGATGCGCGAGAGCCGACCGGCGTTGTAACTTCAAGAAAACATGACCGTTCTGTGCATGCGCTGGTACTTGCGATACTCGCTGAGCTATCGTGATCTCGAAGACATGATGACGAAACGTTGGCTCACGGTCGATCATTCGACCATCGCGCGCGCTGGGGTTTCGCACTACGCGCTTGTTCTAGAGAAGCGGATCCGGCGCAAGATGCGTCAGCCAAATCGCTCCTGGCGCGTCGAAATGACCTACATCCGGGTTGCAGGTCGCCGGACGTATCTACATCGAGCCGCTGATTCAGCCTGCGACACGATTGACTTTCTACTTTCCCCTTAACGTAATCGCATTGCGGCCAAAGGTTTCCTGCAACTTGCCTGTGTAGTCGGATTCGAACCCGCGTCATCACTGTAAATGGTCATCCCGCTTATCCATCCGTGATCAACGAACTTCGAGGTACCGGGCATCTTGGTCCGCAGTGCCGGTGTTGGTGCTCTCTTTACCTCAACAACAGAATCGAGCAAGACAATCGTTTCGTAAAGAAGCGAGCGGTGGCCAGTTAATACTCCGATCCATAGAGGGAGCGCTGAGAACGATCGCGGGGTACGAAGTAATGAAAATGCTTCGCAACGGACAGATCCGGGGTTCTGTTGCTAAGTTTGGAAAGCGCGTGGTCTTGGTAGGGTAGAAGCCGATGCCGATCACCGCGAGTAACCCATTCAAAGGGCGGCAGCACCCAGGTGAATTGATCATTTCGTGCGTGCGGCTCTACCTTCAATACCCGCTTTCGTACGAGCACGTGACGGAGTTGATGTCCGAGCGAGGTGTCGAAGTGGACGCCAGTTGCATTTGGCGTTGGGTACAGGCGTATGGACCCGAGTTGCGAAGACGCTGCCGTCCGCATTTGAAGCCGGTGAACAAGAGCTACCGGATTGATGAGACGTACATCAAGGTGAAAGG
>CAXSIG010000088.1:0-12298 GCA_964237255.1 uncultured Bryobacteraceae bacterium | reverse complement strand
AGATGGGCGTGTGGCGCTTTGTTATCTCCGCCCTTCGCTGCAAGGTACAGGGCATTCGGATCGTCCCAGGAACTTCGGAAAAACGCGCACTGCACTCCGGAGAATACGGAATCGAGGGGCCATTGCGGACCTTGGGGCGGCTTGCCGTCTTTTTGAAACCAGACGAGGTTGAGAGGGTCGCTTTGCTTGGAGTGTTCCAGGAGTCGTGCTTGCTGCCACGTATTTACCGGTTGTGCGAAGCGCTTAGCCAGCCAGAACATGGCCGGCTCTTCCGTCAGATCTTCGGCTGCGTCGGCATAGTTGAAAACACGGTTCGCCGCGCCCGCTGAATATACCCGAAAACGGCCTGCTTTGCCAAAGCCCGGTTGGTTGGCTAATCCAAAATCGCGCCCCAGCGCCGACTCCAACGCGGCAATCGCAACCACGGCGTAATGTGTGCCGTATTGCCAATAACCGGGACCTTCAATCCAGCCGCCATCGTTGCCATAATTCGACAAGGCTTTGGGGAGGGATTCGATAGCGTTTTTTACGATAGTCTCCGCCTCCGAACGGTTCGTATCGGCAACAGCGAGCGCACCGAGAGTGAGACCGGAGTTACAAACCAAGTTCCAGTTGTATCGGTTGGTTGCCCAAGAGGAGGGGTTCGCGTACGCCCTCAGACCAGGTTCCAGCCCCTTGGTAACAATCGCGGTCCGCAAAAGTTCACGGTCGCCGGAGCTTAGATCGGAATAGAGCCAGTCATACCCGATAGCGAAAGCATGCGTCATCTCCGCTACATCCAGGAAGTGTGCCGGATTCCAATCCTTAAAGGCTGCGGCCGCGCGCAATTCTTTCACTGCTCGATCCAGATACTGCCGCTTGCCATCCAGGCGATAAAGAAAACTCAGGTTGTATACTCGGTCCAGCACGCGACGGCTTTGGTTCAAAAGCCGGGGACCGACCAGTTTGTACTCGGTAGGGGCGGCAGTCAGGATGCGTTCGGCGTCTTTTTCCAAATCGGCCAAACACTTGCGAGCTAATGCCGTGTCTTTCAACACGTCGCGCGTACGCGACACATCGTCCGGTAGCCAGATCAGCCGAGGATGCGTATCCCGCAGCGTGGCTAACGGCGAATCCAGCTGCCCAAGTGCCGAGGCGGCGCCGGCCAAGTGCAGAATCGCGGACCGTCTGCTGACAGGTCCTATTGCCATAAATTCGATTCTATCGAATACATCCGATGGCAGATCCTATGCGTAAGACTAATGACACTGGACAGCCTATGCAATGCAATGGATTGCCGAGCGATGTTTACAGCGATTTCGTGTTGGGAGCGCTGGCGGGACCGGACAGAACGGAATTAGATGAGCATTTAGACGGGGGATGTTTGCGCTGCAAGGATGAAATTGCTGTCGCCCGCCGAATTTGGTCAGCCGTTGCTTTTGCAACGCCTCTCGTGGAGCCTGGCCGGCAGCTTCGCGGGCGGGTACTCGCGCTGGTAGAAAAGCCGATCGCGAAATTTCGATTTGCCTGGTGGCAACCGGCGGCCGGGTTGGCGGGTGTTGCGGCAGCGGTGGTTGGCTGGGAGTTCGGCAGTTTGCGAAACCCTGTCCTGGCGCCGTCGATCAGAACTCCGACCGTGCAAATCTCGGCTTCGAATCCAGGGAGCGACATCAGCGCATTGCAGGACGAGAATCGCGCTCTGCGGGACCGGTTGGCCCATGCACCCTTGCAGGTGTCGCCTTCCGTTCCGGTATTGAAGGAGAGCGACGCCTTGCAAGAGTTGGCGGGTCTCCGGCGTTCCGTGGAGCAGGCGCAAGCGGAGTTGGCTCAACAGAAGTCGCTACTGGCTTCGGCCGAACGCGCGCGCGACGAATTGAACGGGCGGCTACAGGCCGCACTTTCGCAGCCCGCGCCTGATAGTTCCGGTCTTCAGCGTCAATTAGTAGCGGCGCAGGCGCGTGTCAGTCAGTTGGAGCATGATGTTACTGAATATCGGACTCTTTTGGTGCGAGCGCGCGAGCGTCAAGCACCGGTTCAGACAGCTTCTCTTCTAGCGGATCCGGGGCTTCGTTTGGTTCGTCTTCGCGGCACGGCCAAAGGTTCGGTGGTGGAGGCTCACGCCCTGGTTGCCGGAGGATCGCAGGTGGTGTTTTATGCGTCGCAGCTTCCAGCTTTGCCGAATGGACGCGTATATCAACTTTGGTTGGTACGAGGCACTGCACCGGCTGTCGTCAGCGCCGGAGTTTTTCAGCCAAACGCGCAAGGGCAAGCGGAGATCAAATTCGACAACTCCGGCCTTACGACCGGCGTGACAACGCTTGCCGTGACTGACGAACCGGAAGGTGGCAGCGCAACGCCCACCGGGCATAAGCTTTTGGTTGGCTCCTAGTAGTTCAGGCTAGAAGTGGAAACCTAAGCGGGTTCCGTACGTTCCAAGAATTTGCCCGCCGGATAGCCTGTTGTAGCGGCCATCGAAGCCTATGGAAAATCCGTGATTCACCCGGAATTCCACCCCTCCGCCGGTGTGGATTCCGAAATCGATGTTCCCTGCACCGATCGGTAGCCCTTGGCTGGTTAATTCGGGGGACTGTGCAATCTGACCGGCGACTAATGTGGATCCGAACGGAGCGGTCTTTGAGTAGACGCTACCGATTAGCGCGACGACGTCGGGCGAGAGCGCGGCATCGGGCCGGAAGCGGAAGCCTATCCACTCCCGCCACAGCAGCATCGGGCCGGACGCCGGTGCTGAGCGGAGTTTCTTTATGAATGGTGACGTAAGCGCCGAAGCCTAGAACCGCATAGGGACGAAGACGAAAACGGTCGAGAGCGGTAGAGGTGTACTTAAAACTGAACGGGATCACTTGCAGTAACTTGGAACTGGTTTGGCTCACAGTCGTAACGGGAAACGGTGCGGTGCCTGATCCCGTGACCGCGTCGATCAAATTCTGGGTTGGCGTAGCGGGGCTGAGTGCCGTTAGAGCGGCTAGGTTTGCTATCTGCGCAACGTTTGAGGTTGTGGAAACTTTCGTCTTTGCCTGGGACAAGCCGACGCGAATTTCGTAGCCTAGCTTGCCGTGCATCCACTTGGATTCGGAGAGAGGAAGGTCGATGAAGCCAGCCGCGTCTTGTCCGCTATTCAAGTGAAAAGGGTTGGACGAGCCGCTGAGGACCAGTCCGAATTGCGCCCCGACTTTGCCGATTTCCGGTACAAGTTCCGGGGGCGTCACGCTCTGAAAACGCCGTTGGGGAAAGAGATCGACCGTTTGTTTTTTGGGCGTTTCAGCGACTACGGCCGCGGTGGCGGTCTTTTCGGCGAGCAATTCGGTTAGCTTCGCTTCCACCAGATCCAGCCGCTCTCGCAACCGCTTGATCTCTTGCTTATCGTCATCATCGGCCATTAGCGGCGTGGAGGCGATCAGGAGAAGCGCCGACAGAATCGGGAGTACGCGCATACCGAAATGGTAAGGGAATTGAGAATAGCAATACCGACTTGTGCTTTCGACCAGGCGAATCGTTCAGGTCAAAACACAAACCCGATGTGTCCGACAATGGTTCGCGGCTGCACGAAATGCGTACCGCTGAACGTAGACAAGAAATTATACAGAGCCGCTTTGTTTGTCAGGTTGGCCACCGTCACTGAAGCCACAATGCGATTGTGAGTCTCGGAGTGCATCAGATTATCAGTTCCCAATCCCAAGTTGAATAGGTTACGCGGCTTCACGCGAGCCGGATTATGATCGTCGTTTGCTGTGTCCGGCGTTGGGACATTCAACAATTTGGACTTCACAGGCCCGCTGCAAGTTGAGAAACCCGACGTAAACGTAGCGAAGGTCCAGTTGCAAGATAAACCGAGGGTTGTTTGTTGCGCAGGGGTCAATGCCAGCGCATCGTCTGTGGTCGGCACGCCGCTGACGACTAGTCCGCTGTCGTACCTCCAGATGAGCGAAACCCACTCGGCGTTGTTCTTGCGTTGATACCGAAAATTGGCGTTGGATTGGAACGCCTGGTCATGGTCGATGCGGAAAACGTTTTCCCCCAAGTCGTTCGGCAACACGCCGCCGTTCTGAGGAGGAAAGTACCGCGCGCGCGTGTGTCCGAAGCTGTAATAAGCCTGAAAGCCCTTCAGATTAGTCGTGCTGATGCGGCCCGTGACTCCATCCAGTTTCGAGTTGTGCCATGCAATAGGAAACGTAATCGTCGTATTCAACAGGATTCCGAAGTCATACGCGTTGGGGGTATATTTCCAAAAGTAATCGGCGTCTATCAGGAGGTACCGTCCGATAGCCTGTTGCAAGCCGGTATTGAACTGATTCCGGCGACCCGGCTCGATTGGAGTTACGCCGGATGCGCCAAATAGATTCTGAGCTAAGCCTCCGCTTCCGGTTGCACTGGAAAGAATTAGATTCTCGTTGAAGGGAGTTTCGAAGGTACGCGCATAAGAAACGCGCGCCACGGTTCCGGTTTTCTTGAATAGGTACGAGAGGCCGGCCCGCGGCTCGATCCCTCCATCCGTTGAAATGCCGTTGTATTGGTCACCGCGTAGCCCGACCGTTACCTGCAAGTTGCCGAACTTTATTGAATCCTGGACATAGGCGGCGAATTGATTGATGTTTGCCGTTCCATGAAAACGGAATATTGAACCGTTGCGAGTCAGATCATATGAGAGTAGGCCGGGTAGGAAGTCCGGATTGGGAGTATATCCGGATCTGCCGCACCGCGTTGGATCGGTCGGAGTCGGAGCACCTACTGGATCCCCGGATTTGTCGACGCATACCGCGTTAAACGTGGGGTCGGTCACGCCAAAGCCAAAGTTTTCCCTTAGTCTTGTTTGTTTCAGATCGGTCCCGACCTTGAAATTATGGCGCCCTGACACAACGGAGACATCCGCACGAATTCCATAATTCAGAAGTTGACGATCCTGGGAACTGGTAAATGGAGTATCCGCGAATGGATCGCGGCTGGCGTAAAAGCTGAACTGGTCTTTCCGTATATAAGGATTGATCGTCAGCAGCGTATGCGAGTTGAATGTGTGTTGATAGCCCGGCGCGACGTTCCACGTCAGAACGCGCTGCCGCTGGTCCTGAGATAGCTGATCGTAGCTATTTGGAATCTGAATCCAGTTGCGCGCGGCGAACAGATTCAGGTGAAGCGCGTCTTTTCCGTTCGGCTCCCAATCCAAGCGATCGAATATCGTCTGGTTATTGCCTTTGTCGTGAAATGGGGTGAGTTCCGGCGTATCCAAAAAACGCCCGCTTCGCGTTCCGTCGAGCGCAATGAAATTGCCATATTTGGGACCGCCGCTGCCATACGACACGCCGCCGGCGAATGTTCCAAACGTTCCGTAACTGGCATCGATGCTTCCAAAAGGCCGGCTGACGCCAAGGCCCGAACGCGTCGTAATCTGCGCGATGAGGCTGGTTTTATCGCCAAATTCCGCCGCGGGCGTTCCGGTTGTCAATTCCATACTCTGAACGGCGCTTGTTGGCAATTGCGTCGAAAATACCTTGCTTTGCTGATCGCTAATGGGTTGACCATCGAGCACAAAGGCCACCTGCGCGTGATCACCAATCGGATGGAAGAAGCCATTGCCGTCCGCCGCAACACCGCCTGTCGAAAAAACAATCGCGTCGCTCAATCCAGCGCCTGGATTCACGGAGGGAAGTTTCGAAATGAGTTTTCGGTCGACATCGATATGCGCCGTATCGACGTTCTCCAACAGATCGGCTCCTGCCGCTTCTACGGTTACTTCGGTTGTGGATCCGGAAATCTTCAGGACGGGTCGCAGCTCGATAGGAACGGAGTTGCGGATGGAAACATCCGTCACATAAGCCGCAAATCCAGCCGCGGACACAACGACGTGATATGCGTTAGGCGGAATATTGACGAGACGAAAGGAACCATCCGTTGCCGAGGTAGCGGCCTTGTCATAACCGCTAATCGGATTGGAAATGCGAATCTGGGCGGTAGGAATTGACGAGTTGCTGGCATCCCGCACCGTGCCGGAAAGTGTTCCTGTATTCCCAAGAGATTGCCCGAAACTTAACGGTGCCGAACTTGCGATTGCCAGCAGCAGGCCCAACTTGAGCGCTTTGGACGTCAAGGAAGCTGTCCGGAAAGAAATCCTCATTCTTTCAGCATGTCCGCTCAACAGTTTTGCTCCTACAACAATGCTGTACGCGGGCTAAAAATCCTGTGAATGGCCTAGATTTCAGCCCGAACGGATACGCTCTTGGTTACCAACGCAGAATTTGTTTTACGGAATGCGCTTGCCGTTTACTGACGATCAACTGTGAGGAATTGCTTAGGGTGATAAGCCATCGTTGACTGCTAAGACTCCCCATCTTACGGATATGGTTCACATTCACGATGGCATTTCGATGTACCCGCTGAAACGGTAAATGCGCCAAGCGTGCCTCAATGGCGCGCAAGGGCTGAGTAGCTAGATATTTGTTCTTTGCGGTCACAATCCAGACCATCTCGCCATCAGCCTGGAACGCAAGGACCTCATCCACATCCAGAAGAAAGAACTCTTCACCGATTTTCCCGACCACCTTCTGTTTCTTGGCTTGTGACGGTTCCTCCACGTTCATACCGGAAAGCCGGCCGATAGCTTCGGCATTCTGCTGTGGCTGTTTGATCATCACGCGGGCACGTTGAAGCGCGGCCGCTAGCCGGCTTTCGCTTACAGGCTTCAAGAGATAGTCGACCGCGCCGTTTTCGAATGCTTGTATCGCGTGTTGGTTGAACGCGGTAACAACAACAAAGACCGGCAAGGGTGGTTCCTTGACGCTTCGGATCACCTCAAATCCGCCCATCGCAGGCATTTGCAAATCCAGAAACACGATGTCCGGCTGTTTCTCGGCAATCTGGGCCAATGCCTCCATGCCGTTGGCAGCTTGCCCGATTACTTCAACGTCGGGTTGAAACTGCAATTCCTCACAAAGCACCTTGCGAGCGATTTCCTCGTCGTCGACGACAAGAACTCTAGCTGACGCCACCTCTCTTGTTTAGTCTGGAAACCCACAATGGCGTGAGCGTATTCCGCCGAGCGGTATGAATCGACCGCAAGCGGGCACGTTCGTCTAGTAAGCGGAACCAAGGAACACCGTAATTTCATAACTACCGCCCAATTAAAAGTGTTCACTGCACCTTAACCCGTAAAACACGCAGTTCGATCCGCTCAGGCGTCCAGGTTGTCCGCTGGTTAGATTTCCTTTTGCTCGGCTAGGTAGTTGCCGCACACTGACAAACAATGCCGACCCCACTCCCTGTAACGGTTCTTTCCGGTTTTTTAGGCGCAGGAAAGCGACCCTCCTCAATCACGTTCTTCATAACCGGGAAGGATTGCGGGTTGCCGTGATCGTGAATGATATGAGCGATGTTAATATCGATTCGCAATTGACCGGCAATACGCTCAGCCGTGTGGACGAGAAGCTGATCGAGATGTCGAACGGCTGTATCTGTTGCACGTTGCGCGAGGACTTGCTGAACGAGGTGGGCAAGTTAGCGAAAGAAGGCCGGTTCGACTATCTATTGATCGAAAGCGCCGGAATCAGTGAACCGATGCCCGTCGCCGAGACGTTCACTTTTCTGGACGAAGACGGCAAGTCCCTGAGCGATGTCGCGCGCCTGGACACCATGGTCACCGTAGTAGATGGGGAAAAATTTCTGGAGGACTACGACTCTACGGACGACCTCCGGAACCGCCGGGCTGCGCTATCGGAGGAAGATGAGCGCAACCTGGCGGACTTGTTGATCGATCAGATTGAGTTTGCCAATATTCTGATCGTCAACAAAATCGACCGGATGACGACGGAGGACGTCGGGCGCCTCCGGTCGATCTTGGCAGCCTTCAATCCGGACGCGACCATTTTGGAATCGGAACGCGGTCGAGTACCGCTCCGGTCGATCTTGAACACGGGTTCGTTCGACATGGTGAAAGCATCGGCATCGGCGGGTTGGCTCAAGAGCCTGTCCGGTTATACGCCGGAGACTGACGAATACGGCATCGGCAATTTTGTATATCGTCGGCGCAGGCCCTTTCACCCAGCGAGATTCGAACAGTTTTTACAGCAAACGCAGCCGGGAGTATTGCGCGCAAAAGGTTTTGTTTGGCTTGCCAGCCGCAACGACATAATCGGGCTGTACTCGCTGGCGGGCAACGTGGTGGGCATCGAGCCCGTCCGGTTTTGGTACGCGGCAATGGATCGCGAACAGTGGGAAGGCGATGCGGAAACCCGCGAATCCGTGGAGCGCCTATGGCAGGAACCGTACGGCGACCGGATGCAGGAGTTGGTGTTTATCGGTGCGGGCATGAACCAGGACGCGACTTGCGAAGCGTTGGATCGCTGCTTGTTGACGGACGAAGAGATGGATCTGAAACCGGTAGGCTGGTTGGCTTTCGAGGATCAGTTCGAAGCTTGGGAAGAAACGGCTTAGGGCGTCCGCGCAGAACGGGCGCGATGCCAATCCCACTCGAAACGGCTTTTCAGGATCACACCAGGCCCGCGACTTCCAACGTTGAATCCCGTTCCGAGATTCACGCTCAGGATTTCCGTAATCTTTCAATCACCGCCAATGAAGATCTGGTGAACCTCGGGTTGCGCGCGAGGGGACACGTTGACGCTTTCCACTTCGCCGTAGTATTCGATGGAGGGCGAGAACACCTTACGCTTCATTCGGACGAGTAATGCTGGTTCGAAATTCCAGCCGCGACGCGTTCCCGGTCCGTGCAATGCGCGTTCGAACACGGGATTGAACACAAGCTGCAATGAAAATTCTGGAACGAAGCCGAGCCGGAAAGGGAGCCGCCACGTTTCCGGCGCGTAGAAATGAGGAAGCACTCGCCACCCCGCAAACTCCGGCGAGTAGCCCGGCTGGTATGCGTTCAGAAACATGAACCCGACCGCGAATGTTTCCGAGATACCGAACGTCGGTTCCAGCGTCAGGTGAGCTTGATGACGAGTAGGCAGTAAGGAACCGTCGCGCAAGTTAGTGCCTTGGCCGGACCAGTTTAGGTGAGCTTCCAGGCTGTATTCGCGTAGAGATAGCGGCTCGTATTCGTAAATGTGAATCTCAAAAGGGTCTTGCGCAAGCGAGTGAACGGCAAATAAGGCGCTGCCAAGTAGCAATTTCCAAACGCATGCGGGCGACTGAAGCAAGATGCATCCATACTCCAGCCTATAGTTGCTATAGAGTCAAGCAAATGAAATCGCACGGGAGTTTCAGCATCGGGCAACTGTCGGCGGCAACCGGTGTGAAGGTTGTGACGATTCGGTACTACGAGGGTTGCGGCTTAATACCAAAACCCCGGCGGACGGACGGCAACTATCGCGCTTACGGGCACAACGACGTACGTCATCTAAAATTCGTTCGCCGATGTAGGGACTTGGGATTCACGCTCCAGCAAGTACGGGAGCTATTGCAACTCTCCATGAAGTACGACCGCGATTGCGGCGAGGTAGACCGCATTGTCAGTGGACATCTAACGCAGATTGAGCGAAAGATCGCGGATTTAAAGAAGCTCGCGACCGAGTTGAATCGCATCGGAAAGCGATGTTGTGGAGCGGGCCGAGTCGCCGATTGCCGCACTCTTCAGGCTTTGTCGCCGAAGAATTAAAACATCCAGCCTAGCTGCATCTGGAAAGTCCGGGGAGTATAGAAATGGGTGCCACTAAAGGGCGATAGGAAATTGTACAGTGAGGCGCTGTTGGTCAGGTTCAGAACGGTGAAGCGCGCCGTTGTGCGGAGACGGTCCACATGAAAAAGGTTTTCCGTACCCGCGCTCAGGTGGAAGATACTGCGAGGCTTCGTGCGCGGCGGGCTGTGATCGTCACTCTCCTGACCGGGACCTAAAATGTTGATTCGTTCGGCTCCGTAGTCATTCGACGAACAACTGGCGATCCGATTGGAAAGTGACGCTCGCGCACTGCCGCAGTACAGGCCGATTGCCGACTGTTGCGCTGCCGTCAACGCTAACGCGTCGCTCAGGTTGTTGACCGCGCCTACAACCAGGCCGCTGTCATAACGCCACGTGAAGTCTCCCCACCAACCATTCTTCTTCGGCTGATAGTGCAGGTTTAAATTCTGCTGATACACCTGATCGTGATCCTGCCGATAGGCGCCGATCGCCAGATCCGAATTGAACACGATACCGCCGGTTTCCGGCCCGAAGAATCGCGCATTGGCATGGCCCATGGTCATGTACGCGCGGAAGCCGCGAATATCGGGCGTGCTCAGGCGCGCTCCTACGCCGTCCAGTTTCGACTGCGCCCAACCGATCGGGAAGGTGATGGGCGTGCTGAAGAGCGCATTGAAATCGTAGGCGTTGCGCGTGTACTTACGGAAGTAGCTTACGTCCAGTAACAACCATTTCCCAAGATTTTGCTGAATACCGGCGTCATATTGATTGCGACTGCCTAACTGGATTGCGCGCTCCTGCGCCGTGCCGCCGAACAGGCCATTCGCCAAGCCACCGGAACCGGTGGCGCTTGATGCAACCAAGTTCTCATTCACCGGCGTCTCCAGGTTATGGAGAAAACCGCCGCGTAGAACCGTCTTGGTCTTCTTGAATAAGTAGGAGAACGAGGAGCGCGGCTCGGGACCGCTCTTGCGTGTGAGGCCGTTGTAATAGTCGTATCGAAGACCCAGGTTGACGGTCAGGTTGCGGATTGTAATGGTGTCCTGCGCGAACCAGGCGGCTTGCGAGATCGTCGCTTTTCCGCGGAACTGGAAGAGTGCTCCGCCCCGCGTCAAATCATAGGGCAGCAGAGCGGGAAGAAAGTCCGGATCCGCGGGCGAATTATACGACGGATCCGTGAACCCCAAGGCAAATCGCTCGTCGAGCCGGGTTTGCGAAAGCTGTAAACCCACTTTCACATTGTGCATTCCGGATACATGAGATAAATTCGCATGCATACCGAAGTTATCGAGCGAGCGATCTTGCGAAAGAGTAGCGGGAGCGTCGTCGAACACATTGCGCGATGAATAGTAATTGACTTGATCGCGTCGATAGAACGCATTCACGCTTAACAACGTTTTCGCGCTGACCGTATGCTGGACGCCCGGCGCAACGTTGAACGACGCCACTTTCTGTCGTTGATCCTGGCGAGGCTGATCGTATGTGTTAGGAATCTGAAACCAGTTACGGGCGGCCAACAAGTCAAGATGGACGGCGTTCGACCCGTTTGGCTGGTAATCCAAGCGATCGAACACGGTAAAGGTGTTTCCGATATCGTGCCGGGGACGAAATTCGGGAGAATCCAGAAATCGTCCGCTACGTTCCGAGTTCAAAACAAGAAAATTTCCCCACTTCGCGTTTCCCAGGCCAAGGGTCGCTTCTTCGCCTACTGTGCCAAACGAACCGTAGTGAAAGGAGAGCGATCCCGAAGATTTTTGTCCCAGTCCCGACCTGGTACTGGCATTCACCACCAGGCTGGTCTTATCGCCAAACTCAGCCCCTGGGGAACCGGAGACCAACTCCATCGACTGGATCGCATTTTCGGGAATGGATGTCGAGAAGACCTTGTTGCGCTGGTCGGAAATGGGCTGGCCATCAATCACGTAACTGACCTGCGCGTGGTCACCAAGGGGATGAAAGAATCCGTTTGAATCGGCGGCGACACTCGGACTCGTAAAAGCAATGGCGTCGTTCAGGCCGGAACCCGGCGTCAGCGATGGCAGTTCGTTCAGCGTGAGCCGGTCGACCGTCTGCGACGCCGTGGACACGTTCTCCACCAGATTCTGTGGATCGGCTTCGACGGTCACTGTCGACCTGTTTCCAGCAACCGAAAGCTGGACCGCTTTTTGAATTGGTACTACGGAACGCACCGAAATGTTTTCCGCATGAACATCAAAGCCGGGAGCCGAAATCAGGAGCCGATAAGTGTTGAACGGAATGTTCGAAAAGTCGAACGTTCCATCTTTGGCCGTGGCGGAATGCTTCAGAAAGCCACTAATTGGGTTTGAGATTTCGATCGGGACAGAACCGATCGGAGCGCCGCTTGTATCGGTAATCGTCCCATGTAGAGTTCCGCCGGCAAGCGATTGGGCTAAAGCCGGTAGCGCCGCCAACGCGAGCGATCCTAGGGTAAAAAGAAGCGGACGCACCAACTTAGCCTCTCACGGCGAAGAGGTTTTACCTAGGCATTACCGGGTGAACGGGATAACATCGACGGCAAGTGAATGTTCAAGACAGTGAACGGATTGCTTTCCCAGTTATCCCGAAACGTGGCGGGCAAGACGGCTTCTCCTTAGAACGTAATCTTGGCTCCGAACTGAATCTGCCGGGGGTGAACGCCGAGCGCGTCGCCGTGACTCT
>CAXSIG010000087.1:10535-12372 GCA_964237255.1 uncultured Bryobacteraceae bacterium | reverse complement strand
AACAGTGGCTTGAGCAGCGAGTACCGGCGGGACAGCAGCATTTATCTGGAACCGCTTCCTTGAGACGCTGTGAGCGGAGTTAGCGATCAGGGTTTCGTTCTTTGCACGCTGGCGGTGTGGCGGTTGTCCCATCTGCTGGCGTGCGAGGACGGGCCGTTCGATATGGTGGTCCGCTTGCGAAAGCGGGCCGGCGACGGCTTCTTCGGCGGACTGATGGACTGTTTTTATTGTCTGAGCGTCTGGATGGCGGCGCCGTTCGCATGGCTGTTGAGTGGCGATGCAATAACGGGTGTGACCGTTTGGCTTGCGCTTTCGGGCGCAGCGTCACTGTTATTTAAGATTACCGGTGGGAACAAGACATAGGAAGGAACCAAGCGATGAGTTGCTGTGGAAAGAAGCGGGCGGAATTATCGGCGCAGAGAACGCTGGGAGTGCCGCCAACGCCAGTGGCGGAAACCGAGCCGGTGCGGCGGGCGGCTCCGATACAAACCTTTGAATACACCGGCACCGGTGTGTTGACGGTGACGGGAGCCGTGTCGGGCGAAACGTATCGATTCCGGGGACGGGACGCGCGTGTCGAAGTGACTTACGAAGACGCATTCGCGATGATGGCCGAACCGGAGTTGCAGCCGATCAGACACGCGGGTTAAGGACATCAAGCGAGGGAGCGCGCGGTCTTCGGTCAAAAACGAAATCCTGCGCTGTGCGACGGCGGCCGTCTCAAGGTGAAGAGCAAGCCAGAACCGGCGTATGCGGGGACTATACAGAATTGTCTAAAGTTGGTGGTGAGAGACAAAGGGTATGCCCCACCTGCTGAGCTTCCTGATGGCCGCGCTGGTTTTGATGCCACAACTCTTCGCGCAGCCTACGACTCCGTTTGCCCGCATCGAGGGCGACGTGACAGATCTTGCCGGAACACCATTACGTAAAGCCGCCTTAACGCTGAGGTCGTATGGCGAAAATCCACCCAAGACTTCCTACAGCGCGACAAGCGACTCGAAGGGTGGATACCTGTTCGATGTCGTTGAGCCGGGTGTTTATACTTTGACGGCTGAGCGAGCGGGATATTTGCCGAAGGTTTACCGCGCGCGTCCGCAGGAGACGATGACGCAGCTCACGTTGGCGGCGCGTCAACATCTCACAGGAATCGATCTGGCGATGACGCGAGTCGCTGTGATCTCAGGCACCGTACTCGATGAAGATGGTGATCCCGTGGCAGCAATCTCGGTGTGCCTGCTTCGATCCGGATACATGGAGGGCCGGCGGCGATTGCTAGTCGATCGTTCGGTCTCCACAAACGATTCCGGCAAATATCAGATGGAGATCCCAGGATCGGGCGCGTACTATCTCACCGCAGGAGTCGTAGGAGATCCAGTTTTTCTGGTAGCCGGTATGAGGGCGGTGGGCGGTTTTCAGATGAGCCCGCAGATGAAGACTGGTACATCGCGAGCTTACTACGCGGCTACTTTCTACCCAGGCTCAATTGACGAGAGCGGAGCCGGTTTAGTGAAAGTGCAAGCGGGCTCCGATCGGCCCGGAATCGATATCCATCTGCGAAAGACCGCCGCGTTTCGGGTGAAAGGAAGGGTGGAGGAAATTGCTCCCAAGTATTCTACAGACCAGTGCCGGGTGGCTTTGCTATCAGAGGTTCGCCCCGAGATGCCATTTGGGCCATCCGGATGGGAACGAACCACGTTCGGTCTGGGAAAGGACGGCTCCTTCGATTCCCCCGGACTGCTTTTCTCACCCGGCGCTTATCGCTTTACGGTTAGCTGCTCCTCGAAGGCGGGTAGGGGGACCGTGGTCGCCCGGGAGCGTCTGGTCATCGACAAACAGG
>CAXSIG010000087.1:8224-10525 GCA_964237255.1 uncultured Bryobacteraceae bacterium | reverse complement strand
ATTCGACCGCTCCTTACCCTGAATGGATTGGTGACAATTGAGGGCGGCAAAGGGACCGAGTTCCGCCTTCCGCGCAATAGCGGTATTCCTGCCGGCACCGCCCCGCCTCAGATTAGTCTGAGCGCCGATGACCGCTCACCCCTGAACACCGTGAGGGCGACGGTGAAAGACGATGGTTCCTTCGCCATTACGGAGATTGCGGCGGGTGAGTACAATGTGCGTCTTTTTAATATTCGTCCCGGTACGTATTTAAAATCTGTTCAACTGGGGCCTGGAAATGGGCGCCGCACTGCGATTGAGCTTAACGAGGCCAATGCGGGGAACCCGCTTCAGATTATTGTGAGCCAGTCGTCAGGACACATCGAAGGCGAGGTGAAGACGGAGTCGGGACTTCCCGCGCGCAGGAGCACTGTTACGTTAGTTTCGGACTTACCGGAAAACGAGAACGGGGCAACCATGATGTCGGGTGTTGACGGAAACGCTCACTTCACGCTGTCGCCCGTTGCACCCGGGACTTACCGGCTTTTTGCGTGGGAGGATCTGGAAGTTGCTCAACACTACGATCCTGAATTTTTGAAGCCGTACTTGAGCAAAAGTCTTCGGGTGACCGTGGATGAGAACGGGACGGCGCGGGTTACATTGACGGAAATTCCGGCGGGTCCGGCGTTTCAGAATCGATAGCAAGATGGCAGTTCCACGGAGGAGCGACTCGGTGGAAACTTTTACAAAACAGATTTGTCAAGACCGGACTCATTGTGCCATTCTGGACTGAAAAGGTCCTAGATCAGAGAAGCTCCCAATGAAACGCATAACTAAGAGATTGACGATTCACCTGGTTTCCGCTTGCCTGCCTCTCACATTGGCAGCCGTAGCCTCTGCACAGGGAGACCCGCCACCTGTGTCCTATATACGGATCAGCCCGATTTTAAATGCGATCGACACCAATCAAGACGGCGTGCTTTCGGCTGCGGAGATTGCGGGCGCGTCAGCTGAGCTGAAGAAGCTGGATAAGAACGGGGACGGAAAACTTTCGCGTGACGAAGCCGGTATTCGCATGGACCAAATGCCGGGACGCGCGCGTCCGGGAAACGGCAAGGGTCGCGAGGGTGGGCCTCCCGCTGAAGTGCCCGCGCCTCCGCCGAGCGTCGATGACATGACGGGATCGCTCATGATGTTCGATGCCAACCACAACGGCCAGTTGGAAAAGAGCGAGGTTCCGGCGCGGATGCAAGGGATGTTCGATCGCGCCGACACCAATAAAGACGGGATTTTGACGAAGGAAGAGATCAGCGCGCTGGCCGAGGCGAGCCGGCAGATGAAACTACCGCCGCGCCCGAATCGATTCGACATGGCTCTGTTGGCGCTAGACACCGATGGCAGCGGTGAAATTTCCATGGCTGAAATGGACACCGCTCCCAAGTCTTTGCTGGCTCTAGATAAGAACGGCGACGGGCAAATTACCAACGATGAAGTGACTCCGGCGCCCCGACCCGCGCCCCCTGTTCGAGCGCAATAGAATCCCCGAAAATTATGCGAATTCAATCGGTTGTTTCAGCCGGTGCGTTAGCGCTGGCGTTAACGAGCATCGGAAGCTCCACCATCGGCAACCGGCTGCAGGTCTACACCGCCCGGTATGAGAATGTGCTGGGGACATCGCTCGACGTGAAGGTACTGGCGACGTCGCGCGCTCAGGCCGAGCGTGCAGAGGCCGCGGTACTGAGCGAGATCGAGCGGCAGTCGCGAATTCTGAGTTCGTGGTCGCCGGATAGCGAGGTTAGCCGATGGTCGCGGACCCACAATCAGGCTGTTCCGGTATCGCCTGAGTTGTTCGAAGTTCTGGGCATGTATGATCAGTGGCGCGAGCGCACCGGTGGCGCGCTGAATGCGTCGGCGGGTGAAGTTATCGGCGTATGGAAAGATGCCGAGCGCGCGCGGCGATTGCCTGGCAGAGAGGCGCTGGACGTCGCGGTCGCTAAGGCCGGCGCGCAGCAATGGAGACTCGATCCGGCTCGGCATACGGCAACTCACACCGGCGATGCGGCGCTGGTCCTGGCGTCCTTTACCAAGAGCTACATCATGGATCATGCCGCGGACGCCGCGCTTCGGGAGGGCGGTAGTTCGGTAGTGGTGAACGTGGGTGGGGACATCGTGGTGCGGGGTTCGTTGACGGAAACCGTGGACATGGCGGACCCGCGCAACGATGCGGAGAATGCGGCCGCTTTGTCGCAGGTGCTTTTGCATGACCGGGCCATTGCGACTAGTGGCGACTATCGACGTGGATTCGAGATTGGTGGGCGACAT
>CAXSIG010000087.1:4518-8214 GCA_964237255.1 uncultured Bryobacteraceae bacterium | reverse complement strand
ATATCGTCGATCCGCGTACGGGGATGACGGCGGAGAATATCATTAGTTCGACTGTGGTCGCTTCGCGTCCGTCCGATGCAGGTGCTTTGGCGACCGCGTTTTCTGTGTTATCGCCCGAGGAAAGCGCAAGGCTTGCGGCTTCTGTGCCTGGTGTGGAGTATCTGCTGGTACGTGCGGATGGCAAGCGGATGGAGAGCCGTGGATGGGCTTCGCTAGGACAGATTGCGGCGGCAGTTGGTCCAAGTTCGCGGCGGCAGTTTCCTTCGCGTATGAATGTCGCGCCGAATGTGACGGCTGGAACGCCGTGGGATCCGAATATGGAACTCACCGTGAATTTTGAGCTGGCGCCGATCGGCGGGTCAACGAAGAAGCCTTTTATGGCCGCATGGATTGAGGATCCGGACCACTTTCAAGTGAAGACGCTGGGGGTGTGGTACCACGAGGATCGCTGGGTAACGGAGATGAAGGCGTGGTTCCGATCCGACCGGATGCGGGCTATGGCGGATGGGAAAGAGATTTTCCGGTCGGTGTCGTCGGCGACTCGTCCTCCGGGGAAGTATTCGCTGAAATGGGACGGCAAGGACAATGATGGGAAGCCGGTCAAGAACGGCAAATATACCGTTTGGCTGGAGGTTGTGCGTGAGCATGGCACTTATCAGTTGATGAAGCAGGAGATGGATATGACCGGGACGGCCAAGGTGGTTTCGTTCCCCGCGAATACGGAAGTGGTTGCTTCTTCCTTTGACTATCACAAGCTCGGCAAGTAAGCCGCACGTTCCGGTTTGGAAGCGCAAGCTGGCGCATTGGGCGCGATGGCTCCACACGTATCTTTCGATGGTGAGCTTTACCATCCTGTTGTTCTTTGCGCTGACAGGCTTCACGCTGAATCACCAATCGGCGTTTACGGGGATGGCTCGGCCGACTCGGTTTACGGGGACGTTCGATCCGTCATGGATGAAAGAGCCTGAGGCGCATAAGGGGGAGATTGCCGGAGCATTTCGTGCGCGGCACGGAATTCGCGCGGATGTGAGTGACTTCCGCGTGGACACCGATCAAGTGCAGGTTTCGTTCAAAGGGCCTGGTTATTCAGCGGATGGATTTGTGGATCGCCGCCTGGGGAAGTATGAGATGAATGAGAACCGGCTGGGCGTGGTGGCGGTGATCAACGATCTGCACAAGGGCAGAGATACGGGGAAGGCGTGGTCGGGGATTATCGATGTTTCGGCGATTTTGATGGTGCTGGTGTCGCTGAGCGGGTTGGTGTTGATTTTCTTCTTGCAGAAGAAGCTACGGTCTGGGTTGATCGCGCTGGCGATGGGGACTGCGCTTTGTTACGTGGTGTATCAGGTTTGGGTGCCGTGAGTTGCTAAAGTGATTTTATGAGCGCAAAGACTGCCCGGTACGTTCATTGGCAATCGGGAGATCAATGGCTCGGTTATTTTGAAGAATTCCCCGATTATATGACTCAGGGGGATAGCATCGAAGATCTCCAGGATCATCTACGCTCTCTTTATGAGGACCTTACCAGCGGTGAGATCGAAGGGATTCGACGCGTGAGCGAACTGCCTCTTGCTTCTTGAAGAGACTTGACTTGATTCGTAAGCTGGAAGGTTTAGGTTGCGAATTCATTCGACATGGCGGAAACCATGACTGGTATCAAAACAGAAAAACCGGCGTGTCTCAGCCGGTTCCGCGCCATCGAGAGATTAACGAGAAACTCGCTGCCTCAATCTTAAAGAAGCTGCGCGATTGAGCGTCTAAGCTTCGGCGAATTGTTGGATTCGGGTGAGCGCCTCTGTCAGGTTGTCATAGGAATTGGCGTAGCTAAAGCGGATGAAGCCGTCGCCGGCGGAGCCGAAGGAAACGCCGTTCAAGCAGGCTACTCCGGCTTCGTTCAACAGGCGGTCTGCCATGTCCCGCGAGCTAACGCCGGAGTCGCGGACGTCAGCCCATGCGTAGAAAGCTCCACCGGGTTGTTCGCAGCGGAAGCCCGGGATATCGTCCAAGCCTGTGCAGAACATCGCGCGTCTCCTAGCGAATTCCGCAATCATTTGTTCTACTTCGTCCTGGGGACCGGATAGCGCGGCCATTCCGGCTCGTTGCGTGAAGCTTGCCGTGCATGAGTTGGAGTTGACCGTGAGACGGTTCACCGCTGTTACGAGCCACTCCGGCATTACGCCGTATCCGAGCCGCCATCCTGTCATTGCGTAGGTTTTCGAAAAGCCATCGAGGATGATCGTGCGGTCCATCATGCCTGGGAGGGAGGCGATGGATGCGGGAGGTGTTCCGTACCAGATGCGGGAGTAAATTTCATCACTCAGGACCATGCAATCGCACTTCAGAACTTCCGCGGCTACGGTCGCCAGCACCGTTTCACCTTGCACGCGTCCCGTTGGATTCTCTGGGGAGTTCAGAATGACGAGCTTGGTTCTTTCGGAAAACTTCGGCACCTCGCCCGCCCGCATTGGAACGGGAGTCGCTTTGAGAAATCGGATGAGCGATTCGTAGATGGGGAATCCCGGATCGGGATAGATCACTTCGTCGCCTTCTTCGAGCAAGGCGAGCATCGGGAAGAAAATGATCGGCTTTCCGCCGGGGGTGACTACGACTTGATTGGCGCTTGCGGAGACACCCCGTGTGCGAGACACATAATCGGCAATTACTTCGCGAAATTCGGGCAGCCCTTGCGTGGGACCGTAGTGCGTATAGCCTTCATCGAGGGCGCGTTTGCCGGCTTCGACAATGTGCGCAGGGGTGGGGAAATCGGGCTCGCCGATCTCCAGGTGAATGATGTGGCGGCCTTGCGCTTCGAGGGCGCGCGCTTTGACCAGAACGTCGAATGCGGATTCGGTCAGGAGCCGTCCAACGCGTTCGGCGAGTTTCATTGCATGCGCTCCAGGATGGAGACGACACAGGTGCCGCCGGAACCGCCTAGATTTTGAGCTAAGCCAATGTTGTGACGATGTAACTGGCGCTCGCCGGCGGCGCTGCGAAGCTGCTGGACGACATCGCAGATCTGTGCAGCGCCGGTCGCTCCCACTGGATGGCCTTTGCTCTTTAGGCCGCCGCTGGCGTTGATCGGCATTGAGCCCACGCGCCTTGTTTCACCGGCTGCGGAGAAGAAGCCGCCTTGCCCGCGTTCGCAGAAACCGAGGTCTTCCATGGCGACGATCTCCGCAATGGTGAAGCAGTCGTGCAATTCGGCGAAGTCGATCTGTTTGGGTCCCAGGCCGGCTTGCGAGTACGCCTTTCGCGATGCAGATTGAAGCGAGGGAAATGTCGTGATGTCCTCCTTTCGGTCAAGCGCGAGATAGTCGGCCGCTTGCGCAACGGCGAGGATCCGAATGGGCTTGTCCGTCCATTCGTGGGCGCGTTCGAGCGGCGCTAGCAGGACAGCCGCGGCGCCATCGCTGATGAGCGAACAATCGTAGAGGTTGAGGGGATCGGCAATGGGTTTTCCGGCCATAGCCTGCTCCAGAGTGATGACCTTCTTCATTTGGGCATCGGGATTCAACGCTCCGTTTTCATGATTCTTCACCGCGACTGCCGCCAGATGTTCGCGCTTGGTTCCGTACTGATACATATGGCGGCGCGCGATCATGCCGAAGAGCGAAGGGAATGTGGAGCCGGCGGGAATCTCGGTGGAACAGTCGCCCGCGGCCGCGAGGATTTCCGTCACGCGCGGCGTCGGCTGAG
>CAXSIG010000087.1:0-4508 GCA_964237255.1 uncultured Bryobacteraceae bacterium | reverse complement strand
TGGTCATTTTCTCAACGCCCACCACCATCGAGACATCGCAGGCTCCGCTCGCCACTTCCTGCCAAGCCAGGTAGAAAGCCGACCCACTGGAGGCGCACGCGTTTTCAATACGCGTAGCGGGAATGAAGCGCATTCCCAGCGCGGTGGCCACATAGGGAGCCAAGTGATTCTGGCCGATGAACGAAGGACCCGCGAAGTTGCCCAGATAAAACGATTCCACCTGAGACGGCCAGATGCCGCCATCGCGAAAGCACTTCTCCCCCGCTTCTACCGCGAGCGACAGCAGCGTACGGTCGGCGAACGCTCCAAATGGAGTCTTGCCGATGCCGACTACGGCGACGGGTCTCATAGTTTCATCATCGCCCGGGATGCGGGGACGCTCGGACGGCACGCTCAAAAGCCCAGCCGCGGATTCGGCTGATCTGTTCTTTCATGGTGCGCGATAGGGGAACGAATTTGGCCGCGACATCCACCAGGTCGGTTTCCGTCAGGTCGCGTTCGGCGAGACGCGCGCGCGTGACTGCGGAGATGACGCACTGCTCGATTTCGGCGCCGCTCCAACCGTTGGTGAGCTTAAGGATTTGAGTTAGGTTGAAGCCGGACCAATCGACGGAGCGGCGCGTGAGGTGAATTTTCAGGATGTCGAGTTGTTCGGCTTCGAGAGGCAGGTCGACGAAGAAGACTTCATCGAAGCGGCCTTTGCGAATCATTTCAGCGGGGAGGAGATCGATACGGTTCGCGGTGGCGGCGATGAAGAGTCCGGCGGTCTTTTCTTGCATCCAGGTGAGGAAGAAGGCGAAGATACGGCCCTGTTCTCCGCTGGATTCAGTGGACGTGATTCCCATTTCGATTTCGTCGAACCAGAGCACGGCGGGCGAAAGATCTTCCATCATCTTGCAGGCTTGCACGAATGCGCCTTCGGGATGTCCGTGGCGGCCGGAGAACACTTCGACCATATCGATTCGGTAGAGAGGGAGTTGAAATGCCGAGGAGATTGCCTTGACGCAGAGACTTTTACCGCAGCCAGGAATGCCCATGAGCAAGATCCCTTTCGGGACGATTTCCGCGCTTACGGTGTCGCGCTGCATAAACAATTTGCGGCGTTCGAGCAGCCATCGTTTCAGATTTTCGAGACCACCGATTTCCTCGAGCCGGCGGCCTGCCGGGATGAATTCGAGCACGCCGGTTCGATTGACAAGCAGGTGTTTCTCTTCGAGGAGAACCGGGAGAGATTCGGGCCCAAGCGTTGGACTGACGGCAAGCGCACGGCGAACCGCATAGCCTGCTTCTTCGAGAGTTAGACCCTGGAGCGCGGGGGCAAGTTGCGCAATGACGTCGTCGGTGAGAGCCGGAGCGGTTTCTTTCAGGAACGCAGAAATTTCCGGCAGGTCGGGCGGACGAAGTTCGAGGAATACCAGATTGCGCTCCAGCTCTTCCGGAATAAAGCGGACCGGCGAGGTGACGATTATGTATTTTCCGCGCTCCAGGCACGCGTAGTAGGCATCTCGCAGACGTCGGCGAACCTCTGCGGACTCTCGAAGCGATTCGTGAAAGTCTTTTAGGTGAAACAGTGCGGGGCCATCATAGGCGATGATGTAATCCAACACTGCGCGCGCCGATTTCGTGTGGGGTTCGGCTGCACCATCAGGATCGAGTAAGCCGTCGGTTACGGTCCAGGTCCAGACTGGCGCCGGAGATGCGCTGTGGATCAGCTTCGAAGCTCGTATTTCCTCCGACGTGCGGACGTAGAGAAGAGGCCGACCGGATTCAAACGCCTCACGAATGGCTTTTGCGGCGCGGTTCTCAAATTTCTCCACCTATATATAATGGACCGGCGGGCCGGAAGGACCGGACTAACTGACCAGTTCCCTTGCCTTCTCACCGACTACAGACTTGACGATGTCCGTCGCGTTGGCAGTTCCTCGCGCCAGAGCTTCCGCGAACTGTGCAGCTTGGCCAACGTCGATCTTTGCGGGCATGGGGGGCGCGTTGGTATCGACAACTACCTCCACGATTGCGGGACCGGGGGCGGCCATCATTTCGTCAAACACGGGGCCGCACTTTTCCGGATCCGTAACCGACCAGCCTTTGGCTCCGCAGGCCCGCGCGAATGCCGCGAAATCGATGGGCTGTAGTTCGCAGCCGAATTCGGGATTGCCCAGAAACACCATCTGCTCCCACTTGATTTGTCCCAGAGAATTGTTCTTGACGATAACCACCTTCACGGGCAGGTTGTACTTGACGCAGGTCGCCATTTCCGCCATCAACATGCTGAATCCGCCGTCGCCAACGAACGCGATCACCGGCCGATCCGGATAGGCCAACTGCGCCGCGATGGCGTAAGGGAAACCGCACGCCATGGATGCAAGCGTTCCCGAACAGGAATGCATCTGGCCTCGCTTGGAGGGAATGCACCGCGCCCAAAGAGACGTGTTCGTGCCCGAATCGCTGGCGACCAGAGCGTTTGCGGGAAGACGCTTGCCCAGTGCCCATGCCGCGACTTCAGGTTGCATGGGCGTTTTGCTATCGGTGCCGCGTGTTTCCATCAACTGGTCCCATTCGCGCTTGCCGGCCTGCGCCTTTTCGAGAAAGCTTCGGTCTTCTTTGCGATTCAGCAGCGGAGCGAGCGCGCTCAGCGCTTTGGCTGTGTCGCCGACTAATCCTACCTCCGCGGGGTAGCGCAGGCCGATTCGCGCGGGATCGATATCGATCTGCACGCAACGCGCTTTTCCGGGTTTGGGGTAGTACTCGATATAGGGCATGCTGGAACCGGCGATGAGCAATGTGTCGCAGTTCTCGATGGCGTCCTGCGAAGGCTCGGTCCCCAGCAGGCCGATGCCACCTGTCGTGTAAGGACTATCGTCCGGCACCGCGCTCTTACCCAATAGAGCTTTGATGATGGGAGCGCCAAGCAGTTCGGCTACCTGTTCCAACTGCGCGCCCGCTCGCAGCGCGCCTTGTCCGGCGAGGATCGCAATGCGCTTACCCGCGTTCAGGATGTCCGCCGCATCGTGAACACCGGTCGCTTCCGGCTCACGAGCCCCACGCGCGAACGAGTCCGAGACGTGATTCGCGATGTTGCGTTTGCTCCGCATATCGTCGCTGACGGTCTGTTCCTGGAGGTCGACAGGCATGGTCAGGTGTGCGACGCCGCGCCGGGAAAGCGCCGTTCGGCAGGCAAGCGCCGTCAGATTTTCGACGTGCGCGGCGCCCATGATTCGCTCATTGAAGACAGCGACATCCATGAACAGCTTGTCGAGCGCTACATCCTGTTGGGTGTTGGTGCCGATTAGATCGTGATATTGCATGCCGGTGATTGCGAGCACCGGTTGACCGTCCAGTTTGGCGTCGTACAAGCCATTGAGCAAGTGGATTCCGCCTGGGCCGGAAGTAGCGAGACAGCAGCCCAGCTTTCCCGTGTACTTGGCGTAACCGCAGGCCATGAAAGCAGCGGACTCTTCGTGGCGGACCTGGATGAAGCGGATTTTATCCTGTCGAATCCGCAGGGCTTCCATGATGCCGTTGATGCCGTCTCCGGGAATACCGAAGACGGTGTCGACACCCCATGCTAATAACGTTTCAATCAGAACATCGCCAGCGGTCTTTGCCATGGGGTTCCGGGATGCAATCCGGAAGCCAGTGAGAAGAAACTTACGCGGGGTTGGAAACCGTTCTGCCCGAAAGTCCTACATGCGCGGCGGCGCGAAGCAGATGGCGGTCGTTCGTCCAGATTTCGGTTTCTCCTTGGCTTATGGCGGTTGCCAAGTGAATAGCATCGCCGGCGCGGATGAGAACTTCGGGGGGAAGACTTTGGATTAGCTTGGCCGTATCGTACAACAGAGCTTCCGTGATGGGTATTAGATTCCAAATCGCAGTTTGAGCATGGTGCCAGAGCAGATTACGAGTTCGCGCCCTTGGGCTACAGTGAGGTCTTGTTGTCTCACATGCCGCTGAAACACGCTCGCGACTTCGACAAGCGCCAACGAGGAGGAGACAATTTTCGGTGCCGTGTCGATGAGGTTTCTTACCGCTATAGAGTCAGGCTCGGTTACATAGGCTTTCGCAATGTAAGCGGAATCCAGATACACTCTAGCGATTTTCTTCTAAGAATCGCCCGCTATCACCTGAAACTTTTGGAAACGTGTTCCAAATTCGCTCCATATCGGCGGGCCATTTGAATTTCTTCCCACGTTTTGAAATCGGCTTGATATCCACGGGCCTCAATTCCGCTATGGGTTTTCCGCGCCGCTCGATGACAATCACTTCGCCTTCTGCAGCACTACGAACCAACTCCGAAGTCTTGGTGTGAAGATCGCTCACAGACGCGGTTTTCATACGTTTAGTATCGCAGTTTACCGGAAGGAGATTGGTTTATCGTAACCGGTCATTTCCAGATAACCTCTGCCGTGCTTTGAACCCGTGTACTCCACCGCGCCCTCCCAGTAGCTGGTCCCGCCATTCTTACCAACTAACTCCTGTTCGCGCACTGCTGCCCGGCAATCTACTTC
>CAXSIG010000086.1:10136-12415 GCA_964237255.1 uncultured Bryobacteraceae bacterium | reverse complement strand
GCGGACTTGTACGAAAGCACTGGGCGGAAGAATTGCAGGCTAGCCCGGTGCCGTTGACCTCGTCGCCGTCGTTGATGCCGTCGCCATCCGTATCGGCGTTGCGGATGTCGGTGCCTGCGCGATATTCCTGAAGGTTGTTGAGACCGTCGTGGTCGAGATCGAGAAGCGCATCCGTTGGATCGTGCGGATTTAGGCCGTGCGCGATCTCCCAATCGTCCGGAATTCCATCGCCATCGGAGTCTGTACCGGCGAGAAGGATTGTTACCGAGGAGATTGCGGATCTTCCTTCGTTAGTGGCTTGGATCACCACGACGCCGGTCGAGACGGCAGTGACCAAGCCGTTTGCGCAAATTGTGGCAATTGCGGAATTGCTAACCGTGTACATTGTGCCAGCGGAACCCGCGGTTACATTCACGCTGGGGCCGGTAGCATAGGTGGCAGTTGCCGTGAACTGAACGGTTTGTCCGGCACTGCTCAGGTTTGTCGTAGGTGCGGTTAGCGTTAGCGACGTGGGGATGGGAGTAGTGTTGCCCAGCGGAATATTGGGTATTGCGTTCATCCGATTCGGCGTAATCGTAAACGGATTCGACTGCCCGGAGGTGGTTACTCCGCCGTTTACACATGACGCACGGGCGCGGACGGAGCCAAAACCCGTTGGAATGTTGGGGAGTATCCAGGTGCCGTCCGCATTCACTTGCACGTTGCGATTCAGAACGCTCACGATGCAGTTTGGGTTGAGAGTCTGGCTTTCCGCCTGACTAACCAAGGACACTCCTACAAGACATAGAAGCAACGTAGGACTGGCTTTAACTAAATGGAACTTCATCTTCCCCTCACTTATCCTGAACTTTATTTGTTCCTACGAGTTGATAGAGCTCATTCAAGGAAACGATGACTGAATCCCCGTTGGGGCCCTCGATCCGCACTCGCCACACCGAACCCAAAAACGAGACCGTACTTAGCCTCGGTTGATTCATCGTGATTGCGTTATCCCTTAAATTAAAGAATTCTTGGCCCAGTACGGCTAGATTGACCCAGGTAAACCATTGCGCCGTGCCATTTTCGATTTCCGGCAATTTGCTTTCGACCGAGGCAATTACCTTTGATATACCCGCATCTATACTCGCTTCGTGGTCGGCAATCTCTCGGATACCCAAATTCGGCGAGTGGACGGAGAAAGAAACCAGCTTGTTGTCTGCCAGGTAAAGAACGGACCGTGACTTGAATCTCTCAATCCCACCGGTGGGATAGGCGGGATTGTTCGTTTCGTACTGCCACCAAAATGAGCCGGTCGCCGGTTCGAACACAGCGATGATATCCGCAATCCTGGATTTTCCATTCGGCGATTTGAGGTCAAGGTGCAACTCGCGAATTTCAGCGTCGATCCTGCCTTGATTCGCAAATACAGCAACCTGACCCGACTTGATATTAGCTTGGGACATTTTTACCCGATCGCTGGCTGCGGGTATAAGCCCAGCGGCAAGAAGAAACAAGAGTGTAGTTCTCATGATGCCCTCCTACGGCGTCAACGTGATGTTCGTAGCGCCTGCCGGTTTTCTGGCTCTGAAAAGCCCCGGGCCATCGCCCCTATCAACGGCGTACCCGTCGATTGCCTTACTTTCAAAATCGGTGGCGTCGGTGTAAGTAACTCCATACGAGGGTCGAAATAAGACGCTCCACCAGATACCGCGGTACTCACTTTAACTATGAAATGAGAATTGAAAATCTTCTCTGACGGAGGCGTTGTGTTCTGCCCAGTCAATGTATTTAGGCTGGTCAGATCCCCATACTTGTCCATTGGCATGTGAGGAACCATGTAATCTCCAGCGTTCAGCGCCAAGCTCCATTTTTCCTGCGCAGCCGCCGGGTAAGTACACGCCGGAGTTGGCCCAACGCAATTGGCAAATGTCCAGTTTTTGACGATCATAAGACTCATGTCGTTCACAGACACGTTCACTGGACTGGAATCAATGTTATTCACAGCAAGGACTCCAATGAGCAGGTAGCGAAACGATCCGCATTGGCCGCTGCCCTTGCTATCCAATCCACCTGACGAGAGGTAGAGAAGAAGTTGGGTCTCGTTAAGAGAGCACCCGTTGAACCCGACCACGTTCGGTGGGTCGTTCCTGTAGTAGTAAAGTTTATTGCCTTCCCAAGTCTTGACATTAGCCGGGCCGGCAAACTGGGCCCATGCCTTGGCGAATGCCGACGGTTTATCGGTCGCGCCATCGTTAGAGATCGCAAGATGAAGGGACGTTAAAAATGCCTGGTTGGCCGAC
>CAXSIG010000086.1:7410-10126 GCA_964237255.1 uncultured Bryobacteraceae bacterium | reverse complement strand
ACACCGCACCGGTCGCCTTCGGAGTATCGAGCGTTACATACAAGATGTGGCTCGTGGGACCGTCCATCGTACAGTCAGGACAATTCGCCCCATCGTTGTAATGACGCCAATTGATCGTCATCGGGTTGTAAAACTTAGTTTTGTTCGCGGGGAGGACCGTATCCGCCAGAATGCCAGTGATTGTGACTTCCGCTGCGGCTGGTATTGTCACGCCGGTCTTCTTAAATTTCCCAAGACCCGGAATTTCGCCTTCAATCGTCACATTGGTGACGGGGGCGGCTGGAACCGGGTTGATGCTAAATTTCACATCGACCTTCATACTTGTGCCTTGTACGTAGGCCACGCGATCGTTGTCCGTTGCTGCGTTTGTGTCTTTCCAGACCGGATTCATTACTTGATTACCGGTATGAAGAAGCGCCTTGTCTTTCAGAATTGTGATGTTATCGAAGAAGCTGACTTCTTTCGGCATCAATCCGATCGTAAACTTGACCTTGACAATCGAAGACGTCACCGTTGCACCTGTAGTTGTGCATTTAAACGTTACACGAACGGATACCGTCCCGATCTTGGTTCCTTTTAGTTGAGCCACGCAGGAAGGCTGATCTGGACAAGTAGGAGTCGTTGTGAAACTTGCAACCGTTGGGTCGTCGTTCGGGTCAGCCGGATCATCAATGACTTCCCACATCGTGTAGATGCCGTCCAGGGGCGGGGTTCCGGCCGCAGTCATTGCAACACTTGCGCCGGCAGCGGCCTGCGACATAGCCGCCGTCAGTGTAACAGCAAGACTTCCCGAGCTCCCGCTGCCATCCGGATTACCCCCGCAGTGCCAACCAGCTTTAATCACACCGACGCCGGGATCGGAAGCGATCACGCTCCCGTCAATACTGACTGAGCCCGTACCGATTGCCACGAACGATGCAAGATCGTGATCGTAGCTATACATTTCCGTCACCGCGCGTGGAGCTAAACCATCGACGTTCGGGATCGTGAGCTGTGCGGGAGGGTTGAAAATCGTTCCTACCGGCTGTATGGTGACGATAAACCGGGGTTGCTGCCCAAACCCGGGAACCATGGGAATCTTATCCATGTTCACCGGCGTGACCGATACACAGCCCGTTCTTGTTCCGCCAGGGAAATTGGCGGAGCCTGCGGCGATTGTAAGCGCAAAACCGGGAGCTTGCGGAATCGTTAGTGTTCCCCCGACTGTTGGGCTGATGCAGAGCTGGCTTGCCGTGTTGATCTGCGGCAGGTAAATCGGCGAGCCGACCGTATTATTCTGACCCGACACAGTAGTCAGATCGTATTCAAGTGTCGGGAACGTGCCGCCGCTAGTGGCCGTCGTGCCATCCGCCATCAGCTTATACACGCCCACCGGCGCGGGCTGAATGGCAAAATATCCGCGCGAATTAGTAAGTACCGTCGCCGTAACTTGTTGCGGAATGTTGCTATTGCTGCCGCTATTCAACTGATAAAGGCGCATCGAAACGCCGGCGATCGGATTATTGCTGTTATCCAGAACGACACCCGTGATCTTCGTATCCGAAGCGGGACCCGGAGCGTATGCGGTGGCTGTAAAGCTGGCCGGCAGTCCGGCATTGCCGGAGAAACTTGCTGTAACAACATTGTTGCTGATTCCCGCTTGTGTGCCCAGCGTCAAAATGGCCTGTACCCTGCCGTCGCTATCGGATGTCGCGGTAATGGCATTCTGGCCGTTGATGGAACCGCCGCCTTGCGTGACTGTGAAGCTGACCGGTACGTTTGCCAGCCGGTTATACCCGGCATCCGTGACGATGGCGATTAACGGAAGCGGTAGCGCTTGGCCCACCACCCCGTTTTGGCTGCTACCGGAATCCACAACGATCAGCGCAGCCGCCATGGTGGTGGCGGATTCCGAGAACACCGGAGTGGTTGCGATTCCCGTCGCGGACGCCGTGACCATGTTGTTGCCCGAGCCGGCCCGCGTTCCCAATATGTAATTCACCTGGGCTTGCCCTTGCGAGTTGGTATTGACGGCAAGCGACGCGAGCCCTGGAGGCGCGCCGGTGGTTACCGTGCCGTCAGCCCCGGTGACTTGAAAAACCACGGGCGTATTCGGTATCGGCTGGCCTGCGGCATTTACAGCCTGAACTACAAGGGGTGCGGCCAGTAGAGATTTAATGGGGCCGGACAAATTGTTGCCGGAGATAATCCGGAGTGTTGGCTGTGCTGTTGAGGTCCGGGTAACGGTAACGCTGGTTGTCGCGAAATTTCCGGCCCGGTCGCGAGCAGTCGCGGTGATGGTGTTAGAGCCTACCTGCAAGGGAACGTTCGTTGCCAGGTAAGTGCGGTTGGTGACCTGCGCGGATATCCCGTTTACTGTGACAGTCGCCTGGATTGGATTTACAGTTCCCACGACGATATCGTTTACGATTCCGCTCACGCTCACCGAAGAATCGATAGTGGTGGTGCTTGTGGCAGGGGACGCGATCGTGACGTGAGGGGGAGTGGTATCGAGCGTTACGGTTTCGCTCGCCGTTGTGGTTGGCCCACCGGCGTTCTGGGCGACAGCGGTAATCGGGTTTGAGCCTTCTTGCAAAGGCACGGAAGCGCTAAACGATGTCCCCGAAACTTGTGCCGCAATGCCGTTCACTGTGACGGTAGCGCTGGAGTTCGCGACAGTTCCTGTAACCAGTGTCGGGCTGATGCTGAGATACGCTCCCGGAGCTGGAGACGAGAG
>CAXSIG010000086.1:0-7400 GCA_964237255.1 uncultured Bryobacteraceae bacterium | reverse complement strand
TCAGAACTTCAACGGCATCACGCCCGTTCCGGTGACGGTCACCGAAATCGGCGCGGAAAACGGACGTGTCAAGCTGCCTTGGAACCCGGCTGTAGCTCGATAAGTCAACGTTCCGGGCGTTTGCTGAAAAATCGAGATTTGCAGCGTGTACGTCCCGTCGCCGGCGGTAGCATCGCCATGGGTGCCATCGTCGTACATCGTTCCCACTACCGACGATTGGCCCGAGGTGCTTACCTGCTGAAGATTGACGGTGGAAGCGATCACGGACGTATCGGTAATCACTGCCGTGAATTTCACCGGCGTCGCCACTCCAACCGTTACCGACGTGGGGCTTGCCGCCGCCGCGCCTATGGTTGCCGCGTGAGCTGCCCCACCGGCGCCGAACAGAAAAAGGCCAAGCAACGTACTTCGTGTCATCATTCCTTTAAATCTCCAGCGGGACATCAGTTTATGACTTGAATCTGCTATTTGTGACAAAATATTTTCGATTACGCGAAATTATTAAAACCAAAGCACCACTAAAAAGGATAAAAGTGCTGGGTTCGGGCGTTTGAGTGGTGCTGATTGTGGTGTTAAAAGAGATGTCATCCAGCACAAACGATCCTCCGGAAGGGTCACCCGTTAACGTGACGTGATCGATTCCGCTTGCGAAATTCAGGCTTAGCAATTCGTTCGCGGGATTGCCGGACGACACATAATTCTGATTGAAGGCCGAGCTGCTGGATGCTACCTGATTGTTCAGAATGTCGTAAGCAGTTAGCGTGAGCGCGCTCCCATAAGTAAAAAATCCGGAGAATGCGGAGACGGGAGTTGTGAAGGCAATGGTAACCGGACCCCCGGAATCTGTGGCGACATTTTGCCCGGAATGGGGAGGAAATTCCAATTCGTTAAGCGAAATGCCGGCCGTGATTACGCTCGCGTTGCCGAAAGTGGCTCCCTGTCCCGAATACGTAGCCGCGATATTTGTTCCGTCCGCTATGCCTTCGAAATCGATCGTAATGATCGCGGCGGAAACCGGCACACAGGAAACTGCTGCGACAACCAAAGCTTGAGAGAGGCGAGTAAAAACCCTAGTTTTCAGCATAGATAGGTTTTGTATCACTTCGTTTGAAAAAAAGCAATCTTGAATTTGTAACGTGCAGCGATTGACAGGAGGCGCGCGTTGCCGCTACATTATGTAGCGCTAGCATGTTCGGCGCAAATAGTCGCAAACCGCTTTCGGAACTGGAACATTTGGTGATGGATGTCTTGTGGAAGCGCTCTCGCAGCACCACAGAGGATGTGTGCGAAGCCATGGCGGAGCGCCATCCTGTTAAGGACTCCACTGCGCGAACCATCCTCAAGCGGCTGGAGGAAAAGGGATATGTCACGCGTCAAGTCGAAGGCCGCAACAACGTGTATCGGGTTGTCGAACCGTCGCGGAGTTTGGCCGTAAACGCAGTAAAACAAATCATCGACCGGCTCTGCGGTGGTTCGGTGGAACAGTTGATCGTTGGAATGGTGGACCGCGAACTTTTGGATGAGCGGAAACTATTACGTCTCGCGGAGAAGTTAGCTCGAAGTAAGAATTCTACTCGGAAGAAACTGGATGCAGATTGATCTTGTCCCGCCATTGCTTCGCGCAGCGATCGGCGCTCTCGGGTTGGGTTTAGTTAGTCTTCTCGCCATGTGGGTCTTTCGTATCCGGTCATCAGCGGCTCGGCATATGGCTTGGACAGCAGTGCTCGTCGGAATGCTTCTACAAATCCCTTTGGGACTGTTGGGGCCGACTATTCCGGTGACGGTACTGCCACATCGGCTCGCTCCGGTCCAACCGCCATCGGTGACAACGGCTCGAACTCCGCTGCCGATAACGCAAATTACCTCATCGGCGATTCACACGCCAACAAAGCCGAAGCTACTATCGTTTTTCTCGGCCGGGACTCTCACCGGTGTCTACCTTGTAATCTCCGTATTGCTGTTCGTCCGCATGGCAATTAGTTCTTGGATTTTGCGGCGCATCCTGCGACATGCCACACCCATCTCCCGCTTGACTCCCGAAGTTTTCGAATCCGTAGCGTTCGTTGTACCCGGTTCCGTTGGCTGTTTCCGGCCGAAGATCTTTCTGCCAGTAGCCTGGAGAGACTGGGATTCCGTGAAACTCCTGGCTGTTCTGGCTCATGAGCGAGCTCACATCCGGCGTTGGGACTGGCTGATCCGCATTGCTTCGCACATCAATGTTTGTATCTTTTGGTTCCATCCTTTGGCTTGGTGGCTACAACGCGAGCTTGCACGACTGGCGGAAGAAGCTTGCGACGATCTTGCTCTCGCCGAGATAGAAAACAATGAGCGATACGCGGCCGTTTTAATCGATATCGCGCAGGCGGTTGTGGCAGCGAAACGAGTTCTTAACTGGCAAGTTATCTCTATGGCAGGGGAGTCTAACGTGATTCGAAGAGTAAACCGAATTCTCAACGGGCCGCTTCAAAGTCCGAAGCCGCTCAACCGTTTCGCCTGCGCTGCCCTCTTGGCATGCAGCCTACCGGTAATCTATTTGTCGGCGGCAGTAAGATTCGGTCCGACGAATCAACATTCGCCAGCAAGTAACAGTTCTGCGGCAGCCGCTCGTTCCACGGAAGTGCAGCCCGGAAAGCTTTCTCCGAAACAGAAAACACCAGTGAAGCTAATCGCCCAAGTGGCCCCAGATCGGCCTCTACCCGCGTCGCCGCTTGCTCCGTCTCAAGACGACGTGCCGATAGCCATGTGCATCCTCATAGACAATAGCGGAAGCATGCGAGACAAGCGGCCCGCAGTAAACGCTGCCGCGCTCGCTCTAGTACGGGCATCCCGGCCCGACGACGAAGTCTGCGTTATCAACTTTAACGACGAAGCGTTTATCGACCTCACATACACGGGCGATATCCAGAAGATGGAGACGGCGCTCACCCGCATCGACTCGCGGGGCGGCAAAGCGATTTGGGATTCTGTCCGAATGTCGATCGACCATATGGAGCGGAGATCGGACAGTAAGAAAAAGGTTCTTGTATTGGTCACCGGCGGTAACGATAGTGCCAGCACGACAACTCAGGAGCAGTTGCTCAGCCGAGTGAAGAACAGCAGTGTGCATGTCTATTCCATCGGGCTGATTAGCGAACACGATCCGGATCAAGCCGAAGCCTCTATGCTTCCGCTCAGGCAACTTGCGGAAGCGTCGAGCGGTGTCGCTTACAGCCCCAAGGACCTTGCGCAAATCGAGAATCTTTCTCCCGACATTGCGAATGCCATCCGAAAACGATAACCCGGTCCAGTCGGAACGCTCTGCCCGTCCTCTACCCAAACTGCGTAGAATGACCTGATATATGCTTAACCGCCGAACCTTCCTGATGAGTTCCGCCGCTGCACTCGCAGTTGCGCAGACTCCCGCCGAAGACCTTTCCGCTCTCACCCTTGCGGAAGCGTCCCGACGCATCCACAACGGTTCGGTGACCCCCGTCTCGCTCACCGAAGCCTGTCTTGCCCGCATTGACGCTTACAATCCCCTGATCAACGCCTTCATCACCGAACTCCGCGAGCAGTCCCTCGCCCAAGCCAAAGCTCTCGATGCCGAAGCGAAGGCCGGCAAGTTTCGGAGCGCCCTGCACGGTATCCCGCTCGCGCTCAAAGATAATATCGACACCGCGGGCATCCGCACCACCGCCGCCAGCGCCGTATTTGATGACCGCGTCCCCACCGAAGACGCTGAAGTCACCCGGCGTTTAAAAGCCGCGGGCGCGGTGTTCGTGGGCAAAGCGAATCTGCACGAGTTCGCGTTCGGTGGCACTTCCGCCACCAGCTACTTCGGACCGGTTCGCAATCCATGGTCGCTCGCGCGCAATCCGGGCGGTTCCTCCGGTGGGTCCGCCGCCGCCGTTTCCACGGATTGCTGCTTCGGCGCGCTCGGCACGGATACCGGCGGTTCTATCCGAACCCCCTCTTCGTATTGTTCCGTAGTCGGCCTCAAGCCAACGTACGGACTCGTCTCCATCCGCGGTATCATTCCCCTCACCTACTCGCTCGATCACTGCGGCCCCATTACTCGCACCGTGGAGGACGCCGCCATGATCCTCAACCACCTAACAGGCTATGACCGCCTCGATATCGCGAGCGTCGAACACCCGCGCGAAGATTACGTCGCGCTATCGAAGCAGCCCGTCAACGGCTTCCGCGTCGGCATTGCCCGCAATCCCTTCTTCGATCTTCTCGATTCCGATGTCCGCAAATCCGTCGACTCGGCCGTCGCACAGATCGCCAAGCTGACGAAAGGGATGCACGATACCACGCTCCCATCCACGCGCGGCATCTCTCTACAAGGTGAGACCTACGCGTATCACGAGGAATACTTCAC
The DNA here is from genome assembly GCA_964237255.1 of uncultured Bryobacteraceae bacterium. Lineage (GTDB taxonomy): Bacteria > Acidobacteriota > Terriglobia > Bryobacterales > Bryobacteraceae > JALYXI01. Next base: position 3,037 of record CAXSIG010000086.1, on the reverse strand, counting down.
TCATGGCTCCGCGCGTTATATGCTGCCCACGCGTCGCGCGCTGCAGAACGGGGGTAACGCGAAGGCGCCGGACTACATTCGTGGCCGCTGGAAACTCGAACTCATGCGCCGCACCATCGACGATTCGTTCCAGGATGTCGATCTCATGGTGCTCCCCACGCGCCGCCACACGCCGCGCACCGTGAATGCGTCGATCAAGCGCGAGGAAACCGATAAGCCTCGCAACCCGGAACTGGAGAACACGCAGCCGTTCAACGCATACGGCATTCCCGCCCTCAGCGTGCCCTGCGGGTTCAGTCACGATGGTCTCCCTATCGGCCTGATGATCGTCGGCCCCCGTTTCTCAGAAGGCAAAGTTTTAGCGCTTGCCCGAGCTTATGAACAAGCCACCGATTGGCACACGAAGCGTCCGCCGATTACACCCACCACAACCGTTCCCCCGCTAGCCGAAACCGAGGATAAATAGACCATGAAGACCGCACTGGCCCTGTTCGCCGCCGCACTTTGCGCCAACGCCGAGGATTACAAGTTAGGCCCGGACTCGCAGCCGAAAGAAGTCCCGCACGGCAAGACCACGAAGTACTCATTCAACTCAAGCAAGCTCTTCCCGGGCGCCACACGCGATTACTGGGTCTACATCCCCGCCCAGTACGATCCCGCAAAGCACGCCGCCCTCATGGTTTTTTTCGATGGCGGCGGCTTCGCGTCCGAAACCGGTGCATGGCGCGTCCCTGTCGTTTTCGATAACCTGATCGCCGCGCACGATATGCCGCCCACCGTCGCAGTGATGGTTAATCCCGGCGTGCTCCCTGCGCCCGATCCCGCAAAACAGCAAAGCCGATTCAACCGCGCCTATGAATACGATGGGCTCGGCGACCGCAATGCGCGATTCCTGATCGAAGAGTTGCTTCCCGCAGTCTCACAGCTTGTTAATCTGTCCCCCAATCCCGACGATCGCGCCATAGCGGGCTCCAGTTCCGGAGGCATCGCAGCATTCACCGCAGCCTGGAACCGTCCCGATTCCTTCCATCGCGTGATGAGCTTTGTCGGCAGCTACACGGACCTGAAAGGTGGCGATATCTATATCAACCAGATCCGCAAGATGGAACCGCTGCCCCTGCGAATCTTTCTGCAAGATGGCGAGAAGGACCAGGACATCTATTCCGGCAATTGGCCCCTCGCGAATCAAGCGATGTATACATCCCTCAAGTACGCCGGTTATGAGGTCAACCTGGCTTTCGGAACGGAGGCCCACAATTCGAAGCACGGCGGAGCCATCTTCCCCGATGCCCTCCGCTGGCTCTGGAAAGGCTATCCCGCCGCCATCGCGAAGCCCGCGAACACCACTGTCAACCGGCATTACATCAGCGAGATTCTCGACCCCGCGTCCGAATGGAAAGAAGTGAGTTCCGGTCACCAATCCACCGAAGGTCCGGCAACGGACCGCAACGGTGAGCTCTCCTTCGTCGATACGCGCGCCGGTATCTATCACGTGGATTCTACCGGCAATCGCAAGACGTTCCTGGACCAGGCGCACCACACCAGCGGCCTGATGTTCGGTCCCGATGGCCGGATGTACGCGGCGGAACAGGACGGCAAGCGCATTGTTTCCTACTCGGACAAATCGAATGACGCGGTCGTAATCGCAACCGACGTCGTTCCGAACGACCTCTGCGTGTCGAGCAAAGGCAACGTCTACTTCACCGAGCCATCCACGCACAAAGTCTGGTTCGTTCCGAAGGGCGGACAGAAGACAGTAGTCTACGAAGGGATCACATTTCCAAACGGCATTCGCCTTTCGCCCGATGAGTCGCTGTTAGTGGTGGCCGATTCGCGCTCCCACTCGGTGTGGTCGTTCCAAGTCAAACCAGATGGAACGCTGACGAATGGAGAGCCCTTCTATCGCCTACAGATTCCCGATGAAGGAGACATCGACGCGAGCGCCGACGGGATGACCTTCGACGATCAAGGCTTCCTCTACGTCGCAACCCGCGACGGCATACAGATCTGCGACCAACCCGGTCGCGTCGTTGCGATCATCCGCAAGCCGATCGCATCCCGTCCCACGAACCTGGTCTTCGGCGGCCCGGACATGCAAACCCTCTACGTCACAGCGGGAGGGCAGGTGTTCTCGCGCCATCTCCGGCGCAAAGGCTTTCATCCATGGCAACCGGTGATGCTGCCACGTCCGCAACTTTAGTCGGGTCCCTACTTCCAGATGAACTCGACAATATTGGTTTCGGCGCTTGTCAGAGCTGGTCTGGCGTAAAGAGTTTCACCTCTTAACTGGATGCGCAATGTCTTCTCTTGTACGGCGGGAATACTAAGCGAGTCATTAGTCGGAACGCCGGAGACCATGCCTTTCGCATCGGCGCCGTCTACCGTTACAGGATCCCGGCCCTGCGATAAATATCCTTGTGGACGATGCACCATCAGTTCAGGCCTCGGCGCATTTGGCATGGCCGGCGCGAAACGAAAGTTCAACAACGCCGTAGACCGAACCAGCCCAGTCATGTAGTAAGTCACCGTGCGTCCGTCTTTCTCGAGAACGAACTCGTATTCCCGATTTGATTGAACCGCAACCGGACCCCAGATCCCCGTCGCGGCGGTAACTAAATCGAGAAGCGCACCACCATCCGGATCCGCGGTACCGGCCTTCATCGCATAAATCCTGAGATGTACTCCGGCAAGGGCTCGATTCGTCGGCGCACCGCCCTCTAAGCCAGTCACCAAGCCGCTCACGCGAGGAGCGCTATCCGGCGTAGGCGTTAACACTTTCGGAGCCTCTCCCATCACAAACCGGTACATCTGCGCAAAAGATTCCGGTTGAAAAGCGAGTTCCCGATGATCCAGATTCGGCATCACAACGTTCTCAGCGCCTTTCAACTCCGGCCCGTCATACCCGACGTTCGGCTGCGCGTATTTATCTAACTTGTCGCTGCGGAGTGTCAGGAACTGAACCGTCGGCAGTACCTCCGAACCGGAATTTAACTGGGTCAAAAACGTGCCGGAACCGTTAAACTCCTGGTCCAGATTG
>CAXSIG010000085.1:7084-12443 GCA_964237255.1 uncultured Bryobacteraceae bacterium | reverse complement strand
TTGCGAGTTTACAACCTGCGCCAGCACGGTGTAAGTCCCTGTGCCGATATCCTGCGTCCCGCAACTCACTCGAGCTGTCCCGTCCGGCTTCAACTCCACAGTGGCTTCGCACGGAAATCGCGCCGCAATCCAAGAGCACGCACCCATGCCCCAGCCCAATGTAAGCCCATCGCGCTTCATGGATCCGGCCGCAGGGTTGCGCTTTTCCCACCCGAACTTTTGGGCGCCCGTTGTGAAGCATTCTTGCAAGTGACGGGATGAGAATGGCTGTCCGTTGCTTTCGTCCTTTTCCGGCTCATTGCGCTGGCGCAGAACGAGAGGATCGATCTTCAGCTTGATCGCGAGTTCGTCCATGGCAGATTCGAGAGCAAAGAGTCCGGGCACCGCGCCAGGACCGCGCATGGAGGTTGGCGTTCCGATATTGCGGCGCGCCAAGCCGGAGGTGACACGCAAATTTGCCGTGCTGTAAAGATATACAGTTGCTTCGCCGCAGTTCTCTTCGTAATCGTCCTGGATGGAGGTGTGGTTCAGATAATCCTGCTGGAGCGATGTGAGCTTGCCGTCAGCTGTGGCACTTATCCGAACGCGCTGCTGGGTGCGAGGCCGATGTCCCACCGTTTGAAACATCATCTTGCGACTGACAACCAGTTTGACGGGGCGGTTCAGATTGCGAGAAGCTACCGCGGCTAACATGCAATGCGACCAGGGCCAAAGCTTGCCGCCGAAGCCGGAACCAAGAAACTTCGAAACGACTTTGACGTTTTCGTTTGGGATACCGAACGTCTGCGCCAGAACCTCGCGGCAATTCACCACCGCCTGGCTGGCTTCGAAGACGGTGAGTCGATTGCCGTTCCAAAAAGCGACGGTGCCATGCAATTCAATCGGGTTGTGCGTTTCGACGGGTGTCACATAGGTTTCATCAACGCGAGTGGCCGCACTATTAAACGCGGCTTCCGCATCGCCTCGATGGCTCTCCACTTTCGGCTTGGCTTCCGTGGATAGCAGCGTTCGAACATCCGCTTTCTCTTCGCTGTAGGTAACTTCAACGGCGTGTGCTGCCGCTTGAGCCTGCTCGAACGTATCGGCTACCGCGACGGCGACGAATTGACCGTAATAGCGAATCGTATCGTCTTCAAAGGGCGGCCGTTTTTCATCGTGATACGCGTTGAAGCCCTCGGCGGGCGCGGTGCGATAGATGGGGCCGACATTCGCGCGGTGATAAAGCGCGCGCACTCCCGCCATGCGTTCCGCCTTCGAAACGTCCAGGCTCTTGATTTTGCCATTTGCGATTGTGCTGCCAAGCGGCACCGCATACAGCATGCCGGGAAGAATGTTGTCCGACGCATACATGGCACGGCCGCTCACCTTCAGCGGGCCATCGATACGGGAGATAGAGGTTCCAAAGTTGTTCGTCATTGTGCGAAATCCTATGCCGTAGCCATCGTCAACGTGTGGATCAAGCAGCGTTTCGCCAACTCCACCTTGAAGCCATTTTCGGATTGTGGTTTGGCGCCTTTCAGAGCCGCATCGGCCGCAGCACGAAAAGCTGCCGGCGTGACGGGCTTACCCGTCAGGGCACGTTCCGCCTCCAGGGATCGCCACGGCTTTGTGCCCACGCCGCCCATCGCTATTCTGACGTGACCCAGTTTTCCGTTCTCGACACGCGCGACGACAGCAACCGATGTCAGGGCAAACTCATACGATGCACGGTCGCGAAGCTTCACGTAAAGCGACTTGCTGCCCGTGGGTTGCGGCGGGAGCGTTACGTGGGTAATCAGTTCACCCGGCTGTAGCACCGTTTCGCGCTCCGGCGTTTTGCCGGGAAGAAGGAAGAACTCGCTAATCAGCACTGAGCGCGTTCCGGTTGCACTTTGCAGGTGAATAGTCGCCTCAAGTGCCGTCAACGCGACATTCATGTCGGAAGGATTCGACGCGATGCAATGCTCGCTGGTACCTAGGATGGCGAGCATCCGATTGTGGCCGCCAATGGCCGCGCATCCGCTTCCCGGTTGGCGTTTGTTGCAAACCATGGCCGTGTCCCGGAAGTAAACGCATCGTGTACGTTGCAGCAGATTGCCGCCCGTGGTTGCCATATTACGTAACTGCGCCGAAGCGCCGGATAGCAGCGCCTGCGAAAGAACCGGATACCTTGCCACCACGGAAGGATGATGCGCTAACGCCGAGTTGCGCACGAGCGAGCCGATCTTCAATCCGCCATCAGGCGTGTCTTCAACCGACGCAAGCGGGAGTTTATTGATATCGATGAGATTGGCCGGACGCTCCACATCCAGCTTCATCAGATCGATCAGCGTAGTTCCGCCCGCCAGGTACCGTCCGCCGTTCGCCGCAGCGAGAGCGTCGTTCACTTGCGTAGGGCGCGTGAATTGGAATGTGTTCATGATTATGCCTTCCGCACCTGCTGTATCGCTGCGATGATGTTCTGGTAAGCGCCGCACCGGCAGATATTGCCGCTCATCAGCTCGCGAACGTCGGCATCGTTCGGTCCGCACGGTTCTTTCAGTAGCGCGACCGCCGACATGATCTGGCCTGACGTACAGTACCCGCACTGATAGCCGTCATTTTCCACAAACGACGCCTGCATGGGATGCAAATTACCTGGCTGTCCAAGGCCCTCAATGGTGACGATCTCATCGCCCTCGTGCATCCATCCGAAGCTGAGGCAGGAGTTTACGCGTTGACCGTTCACATGAACGGTGCAAGCACCGCACTGGCCGTGGTCGCAGCCCTTCTTCGTGCCGGTCAGGTGGATGTGCTCACGCAAACAATCGAGCAGCGTGGCGCGCGGATCTACTTTGAGGTTGTGCGCTTGGCCGTTTACGCGGAGCGATACCGATACTGCCCCGGCGATCGAAACGGGTTCTTCCGCAATTGGGAGCAGGGCTTGTGGCTGTGCTTCTAACGCCAACGGAACAGCGGTACTTGCCGCCCCAATCATCCCGATCTTCGTCAGCAACGATCGGCGGCTTACATTGTCCACGGGGGATTCGGAATCCATTTGCACCTCAGCCCTAATTATGATGGAAGACAGGAATGAAGGTCGCCGCAACCTTTCTGGCGTTGGGTGCGTGTGCCCTATCGAGCGCAAACGCTACGGTTACGTATCATCGCGACGTGGCACCGATTCTGTATGCGAAGTGCGCGCCCTGTCATCGTCCAGGTGAAGCCGGGCCATTTTCACTTTTGAGCTTTGAGGACGCGCGGCGGCACGGGAAGCAGATCGGCGAAGTCACGCTTTCGGGCTACATGCCGCCGTGGCTTCCTAAGCGGGGAGTTGGAAACTTCGCCGGCGAAATGCGGCTGAGCGCGGCGGAGAAAAAGATTGTCGCCGATTGGTTGGCTGGAGGAATGATGGAAGGCGACCAAGCGTCCGGCCCGCGCGCGCCGCAGTTCACCCCTGGCTGGCAACTCGGTCCCCCCGACCTTGTCCTAAACGTACCCGCCGCTTATCATCTGGCAACGTCTGGTGACGATGTGTTTCGCAACTTCGTAGTGCCGGTTCACCTGGACCACACCGTCTACGTGCGCGCAATCGAACTCCGGCCCGGCGACCGCAAGTTGGTTCATCACGCAAACGTCGTCCTCGACCGTGCCCACACGTTGCGGAACCGCGACGGGAAAGACGGGCAGCCGGGTTTTCCCGGTATGGATGTCGCGACCGAATCCGGGGACGCCTTCGATCCCGATTCGCACTTTCTTTTCTGGAAACCGGGCAGCCCGCCTGAGGAAGAGCCTGCCGATATGGGATGGCGGCTCGACCCGAACACCGATCTCATCCTGAACCTCCATCTGCAACCGTCAGGGAAGCCGGAGGAGGTTAAGCCTTCGATCGGAATCTACTTCGCGAAGCAGCCTCCAACTCGATTCCCCATGTTGATTCAGTTGGAGCACGATGGCGCGATCGATATCCCCGCGGGAGCGTCGCAATTCGAAATCTCCGACCGGATCACGTTGCCTGTAGCGGTGGATGTCCTTCGAATTTACCCGCATGCGCACTACCTCGGAAAACGGATCGACGCATGGGCGAGGTTGCCTAGCGGCCGTCGGATCTCGTTGATCGAGATCGACGATTGGGATCTGAAGTGGCAGGCGGTGTTTACTTATCGCGAACCGGTGCATCTTCCGCGTGGAACTGTTGTCGAGATGCGAATCGTTTACGACAACTCCGCTACGAATGTTAGAAATCCGGACCAACCGCCGCGACGGGTTCGCACAGGAAACAGCTCTCGCGACGAGATGGGGCATGTCTGGATACAAGTGCTTCCCGAGGCGTCCGGCAAGTCCGATCCTCGAATGGCGTTGCAGGAATCCGTTATGAAGCGGCGCATCGAGAAGGAGCCGCTCGATTTGACAGCCCACTATAATCTCGGCGCTCTCGATTTAGCCGAAGAACGATATCCGGACGCTTTGCGCGAGTTCGAAGCCGCCCTGAAAACCGAGCCAGGCTATGCGCCCGCACGCAACAGCATGGGAGTTGCGCTGCTCCATCTGAATCGGACGGCGGACGCAATCAAGGCATGGCGGGAAACGCCCGATTACCCGCAGGCGCACTTCAATCTGGCCAGGAGTTTCGCCGCAGATGGGAATGGCGACGGCGCAATTGCGGAGTACACCACCTACTTACGGCTGGAGCCTGACGATGTGCCGGCACTGCTTCAACTAGGAGGAGTTTACATCGCGGTGCAGCGTTTAGCTGAGGCGATTCCTGTGTTCGAACGGGCGGCGAAACTTGCGCCGGATTCCGACACTTACACCAACCTGGGAACGCTCCTCGCTAGAACCGCGCGTTTCGATGAAGCACGAAAGGCCTTTGAAGAAGCGCTTCGGTTAAGTCCATCGAACGAAGTGGCGCGGAAGAATCTTCAAAGGCTGCCCAAGTAGGATCTACTTGCGCTGAAGCATGATTCCAAGCTTTGCCTCCTTTGCTTGCCGGACTTTTGCCCCTTGTGCGAACAGTTTGGCGCTGTCTTCCGTCCGGCCCATCTGCCGCAACAACTGGGCGAGCGCATTGTAGGAGCCGGGAGTATTCGGGTCCAAGCGAATTGCTTCGCGAAACGCCCGCTCGGCCTCTTCGTTTTGGCCACCTTGCCGCAACGACGTACCCAACGTAAACCACGCTTCCGCATAGTCCGGTTTCAATTCGATAGCAGACCGCATCCGGGCCGCGGCTTCCGCGAACTCGCCGCCTTGCCACGCAATAATCCCAAGCGTGTAGTACGCTTCGGGAAGATTCGGGTCGATGGTCAGAGCGGTCTCAATCTCGCTCTTCGCATCCTCCAACTTGTCCTTCAATTTGAGCGTCAAGCCGAGATCGTAATGCCCCACCGCGGACCGTGGTTCA